>DAIMDJ010000092.1:0-6556 GCA_036725905.1 Terriglobales bacterium | reverse complement strand
CTGGGCCCAAAGCCAAACGATCTCTCTGCGCTCAAAGGATCACCCGTGCTGCTCTTTTTCTGGGCGCACTGGTGTGCCGACTGTAAGTCCGAAGGCCCGATCATCACCCAGCTCCGCACCGAGTTCGGGCCCAAGGGCCTTACCGTCGTCGCGCCGACTCAGCTTTACGGCTACGCCGCCCAAGGAGAGCCAGCCAAGCCCCAAGCCGAGCTTGCCTGGATCGACCGCGTCTGGCAGCACTTCTACCCGGGGCTTGGGGGCATCCCCGTCCCCATCAGCGCGGCAAATTTCAATAACTACGGCTGTAGTACCACGCCAACTCTCGTCCTGCTCGACCGCTCCGGTCGCGTCGCCCTATATCACCCTGGAGTCCTGCCATACGAAACCCTTCGGGCTGCCGTCGAAAAAACCGTCGCCAACTGACGTACTGGAAACTGAGAACTGGGAACTGGCAACTAGCCAACAGCCAAGACTGAAGCCCCAGAGTTAACAGCCGAGATGTAACGGCCAACTGTCCTCCCTCATATCCGAATCCCGCATCGCATCTGGGCGTCGCCCACGCACAAAAGCGATATATAATCTCCCCCGATTTGTCATGGGTGCGCTGTTTCCAACCGTAAGGTCTTCTCCGGGCGTCTCGCTGCTCGGAACCGGTGGTGAGCCCCGGCGCGTAGAGCGCGTACTGGCCACAGTCCGAATAGTTCTGGCTGTGAGCGCCCTCGTCGCCGTCTACTACGGCTCAACCCAACCGAGCCGCTATGCCGGCGTTGCTGATGGCCTTCTGCTGATGTATGCGGGTTACGCCGTCGGCGTCTACATTGCGATTCGCCGCAGCTCGGTTGTGCCCAGCCGCGCAGCTCTTGCAATACATGCAATCGACATTCTCTTCCCCAGCATCATCACCTTGTTTACCGAAGGACCGAACAGTCCTTTCTTTCTGTTTTTTGGATTCGTGTTGTTGGCCGCAGCCTATCGCTGGGGAATGATTAAAACTCTGGTCACCGGCGCAGCGTGCATCGTCGTGTTGTTGACAGAAGCGGCCACGTTGCGTTCCGGCTCAATTACAAATCTGCTTGAGGGACAGTACGATGTGAATACCCTCATTATGCGCGCAGCATACCTTGCGATATTCGCTTTTTTGATTGGCTATCTTGCGGAGCAGGAAAAGCGTCTGCGCGTGCAAGCTTTAGCATTGACCAGCGTTAGCAGCAAAGCTCGCTTCGAACTCGGATTAAAGGGCACCCTACGATCGGTGCTGCACGAAATCGTCCAGTTGTTTCGCGCCCAGCAGGCGGTTCTGGCATTCGAGGATGTCAGTGGTGCGTTTTTATGGACGGCTGGACCCGAAAGCACGGCCGAAGGCTTAGTTCTGACCTGGCGTGCCCTGGACCCATCTGAGCGAAGCCGCTATTTTTTCGCTTTACCTGCAGATACGCTACGGCTATCTCGCACTCGCAGCGGTCGAACCTACGATTTTGTTTCTGACGAAGACGCTCCAGTGGTTCGCCCGTCCGCCGTGCCGGCAGGCTTCTCTTCCGAACACCCATTTCGCATCGCCCTGATAAATTCCTTTGTTATTGAACCGGCTGTTTCCGCGCGGCTCTTCCTATTCGAGCCACATCCCGGCCTGGGCCACAAAGATGAGGTGCGCTTCCTGCGCGATCTCACCCGCTATGTCGCGCCCGCGGTTTATAACATATACCTCTTACGCAGGCTGCGGTCGCGAGCTGCCGCCGATGAACGAGCCCGCGTGGCTCGCGACCTGCACGATGGTGTCATCCAGTCTTTACACGCCATTGCATTTCGTCTTTACGCCTTGCGCGTCCGTGCGCCCCGGTTCCCTCAGGATGTTCCCAGCGAACTCCTCGACATTCAGCAGTTGGTGCAACGCGAGGTCTCTAACCTGCGGCAGCTCATTCAGCAGCTCAAGCCGGTGGACTTCGATCCCAACCGCTTCATCGAATGGCTGAGCACGGTCATCGATCAGTACCGCCAGGATACTGGCATCGGTGTGCGTTTCATCTCTGACGTTCGCGAACTGGTGCTGCCGGTAGAAATTGCGCGCGAGGTGGGGCACATTGTCCGCGAAGCGCTGGTAAACGTCGCCCGCCACAGCGGCGCAGAACACGTCGTCGTCCGGTTAAGTCCGGAAAAGCGCGCCTGGAAGCTCTCAATCGACGACGATGGAAAAGGTTTCCAGTTCGTTGGACGCTTCTCGCTGGCGCAACTCGACAACAACCGCCACGGCCCAACGGTAATAAAAGAGCGCGTAAAAGCCATTGGCGGTGACCTCACCATTGACTCTCGTCCGGGCCGCGGGGCGCGTCTTGAAATAATTTTCCCACAGGTGAAAACTGCCGCGCATGCATAACAACAACGACGACCAAGACTGCATCCGTATTATCATCGCCGACGATCACACTATTTTTCGCGATGGCCTAAAGCGTCTGCTCGAAACCGAGCCCACCTTCCAGGTCGTGGGCCAAGCGGGTGACGGCCATGAGGCAGTCCAATTAGCTCTGCAAGTCAAGGCCGACGTTTTGCTGCTCGATGTCGCCATGCCCAAGGTCCCCGGCCTGGAAACTCTTCGCGAGCTAAACCGCAACCAAATTAAAATCCGTACCCTGCTGCTGACCGCGAGCATCGAGCGCTCGGAGATTCTGCAAGCCCTGCAACTCGGCGCCTGGGGTGTGGTGCTGAAAGAGTCGCCTCCCGAGCTTCTGCTGAAGAGCATCAAGGCGATTCACGCCGGAGAATATTGGGTCGGACGCGACTCCCTTTCCACCTGGGCCCGCGCCACTCAAAGAGACTATGGCCTCACCCCGCGCGAACTGGAAATTGTTTCCGAGATTCGCTCCGGAAAAAGTAACAAAGACATAGCACAGCACTTCTCGATCAGCGAAGATACTGTGAAGCGCCACCTCAGCAACATCTTCGACAAGCTCGGCGTCTCCAGTCGCCTGGAGCTAGCCATGTTCGCCACCACCCACAACTTGGGATAGCTTTTGAACGCTCATTCAGGAGCACGTGGGGACAGCCGCCCTCGGCTGTCCGGTCGAGCGAAGCTCGACGATCCCAACGCGCGGACACTCCTGTCCGCCAGGGAGCACATTTACCGTAATCTGCCAAGCGCCGGAGGGGCGGCATAAATCTAGCCCAGGACGTAAGTCCTGGGTACCGTCCGCGACGATTTCACGCCCCACATGGGCGCTATGGAAGATGCAATCGGTAGTGTTTCTCCCAGAGAAGATGCTGCCGTCCCCGCATAAGCCGGAGTTCCAATCACGCACGCGTGCCCCACCTTGTTGCCAAAGAGTGGGAACCTCAATCAACAATCTCTACTTCCGCCGCAGAATCCACCACGCCTCGCGATACTTCTCAAACCTCGACCTCTTCTTTCGGCTGCCCGGAAACAGCTTCAGCGACTTCATCCGCTGGATCACTCTCACCGGAAACACGTACCATGCATTTTCCGGCACAACGTAGGCTACCAACAGATCAATCTCGTCAGCCCTGTACGCTTTATATGAGTGCCCGTGTGCTCGAAAACTGTAACTCCCATCTTTCCACGCAACATGGGCCGACTTCACCTGAACCTTCCACAGTCTGCCGCTCGTCTGCACAATAAAATCGTACGCATCGCTGTCGCCCCACGGCTTTGCCACTCCGAATCCCAGCTCGGACGCCTTTGCCAGAAACTTCGCCTCCGCCATCTCCCCGCGCCGCTTCCCCGTGACCGATCCTGTGGCGCGGGCGCCCTCGCCCGCGTTCGCCCAGACCGCCCCAACATCCGCCACCGCCAGTAAATCTCCAATCCCCACCCCAGTGCTCATGATCCTCCGTTCCCTATGTCCAAAAACGAATCAACTTCATGCCATCCCCAGCCGTTCGCAGCCAGGCCTTCCTCGAAAAGACCTGGGAATCCGCCAGTGCGCCGCCCTTGTCGCGTTTTCTGCGACGGAGTGGGGTTGTCCCAGACACGAAGGCCCCTCGGACGATCCCGTCGGAAGGGGCCTTCTCAGCCGTTTCAGCTCACACAACCATGATCACGAATCCCAAAAATGAGGTCAACCAAAATCCGTCCTGCTACTAAGATTCCCAAGATGGGAAACGCCTGTGTTGGCTGCCCAGACCTTGTCGAAACCCTGAGCGCAGCCGCGATCAATTTCTACCAGAAGAACGCGCCTGGCCATCGCCTCAGCGCACGGAGCCGGGAACCTACCAGCCCTCAGCCACGGGTCCGAGAAGTGGAGACGGGCGCATGATCGAAATGTGGCGCGGGCGCCCTCGCCCGCGAGAAGTGACGTGTGGGTCGGACACTCGTGTCCGACGCTTTGATTTTGCTTTGATAGCGCGTGGCTTCCAGCCGCGCCGCCCAATTTTCTCCAAATTGTGTCGTCCCGAGCGGAGCGGAATCACTTCGGTTGCGAATGATTCTGCGAAGTCGCGCCGCTCTGGCCTGATTGAGGAGCAAAAGACGGAAGCCGTCACGCGCATCACCGACGGCCACGTTCCCGACCAGGTTTACGAAGAAGTCCGCCCTCACTTCACCGATAAAGAACTGGCCGACCTGGCTCTGGCCGTGGCCACCATCAACGCCTGGAACCGCCTGGCCATCGCCTCCGCTCAGTTCCCGGAACCTACCAGCCCGCCAAGGTGCATGAAGTGGAGAAGAGCGGCTTGAAATGTGGCGCGGGCACCCGCGAGAAGTGCCGTGTGCGTCGGACACTCTTGTCCGACGTCTTGACCTTGTAGGGATAGCCATCGGCTGTCCGGTCGAGCGAAGCTCGACCTCTCCTCTCTCTCAGAGACCGGAGTCCGTCCAGAGTCTTCGCTTCGCCCGCGCTTTCGCACAGAACGCGAAAGGATGGAGCAACCTCCACGGACTCAATGGGATGCTGGACACGGCGGCAGATGCCGAAGTAATCGGGAGGAGGTTGCGAGAACCTTCTCTACATTGATGGCAGAAACCTGGTTAGCCGCACGTTGTATCGGCGTACTCGAAGATCCGCCTGAGCGAAGTCGAAGGACTCCCCCACACGTGTGGCGCGGGCGCCCTCGCCCGCGAGAAGAGCCCTTCGGCTGGAGATCCCACTTTAGAAACAGATTTGTCGGGCATGTTCATTCGTCACTGACACGAAACTCGGCAGCAACTCACTCTGGAATCGGAGATGGCGGGCGGGGGCGCCCGCCCCACATGGCCACACTTGCTCCTAAAGGAAAGGGCCGACCATGTTTCCACGATCAGCCTTTATTATGGCCGCGACGACTGGAGTTTACCCTGAGCGAAGCCGAAGGGCTCCCACACAGGTGTGGCGCGGGCGCCCTCGCCCGCGAAAACAGCCCTTAGGCTGGAGATCCCATTTTGGAAACAGATTTGTCGGGCATGTTCATTCGTCACTGACATGAAAATCGGCAGCAACTCATTCTGGAATCGGAGATGGCGGGCGGGGGCGCCCGCCACCAGTTCCATGTCCACCAAAGCTCCGCCGCTGACCAAATACCGCTATCGCAGGCGGCTTCCACACCTGCAGAAGGCCGACGCGGCCGTGTTCGTCACATTCTGTACTGGTGGACGTCTGGCATTGCCGGAGGCGGCTCGCGATCTGGTTCTTGAACACTGCCTGCGGGAAGGTGGCATCCAGCCGCTCGCGGGCGAGGGCGCCCGCGCCACACGAGTACATCTCTATGCAGTCGTAGTCATGCCCGACCATGTCCATCTTCTCTTCTTGCCTCTGCGGGACGAGGATGGTTGGCAATTTCCGCTTGTGGATATTTTGCAATGCCTGAAAGGAACCACGGCGCATCGCATCAACAGGCTGCTTCACACTTCCGGTCCGGTCTGGGAAGAGGAATCCTTCGATCATGTGTTGCGGTCGGATGAGAGTTTGAAGGAGAAATGCGAATACATCCGACAGAATCCGGTAAAGGCAGGGTTGGTTCAGAAGCCGGAAGATTATCGCTGGTTGTGGGTGAACCCTGAGTTCCAACCCTAAGACAACCTTCGCGGGCGAGGGCACCCGCGCCACATTCACCATACTGTAAACCAAAGGAAAAGGCCGACCAGGTTTCCATGATCGGCCTTTATTTATGCCGGCGACGACCGGAGTTTACCCTGAGCGAAAAGGAGCTCCCAGACACGTGTGGCGCGGGCACCCTCGCCCGCGAAATGGCTGTGTACGTGATTTGCCCGCATGATCATTCGCCCTCACGACCCCAACGGCGAAAACCCTGCAGCCCGCCCCCTTCAGCTCCGTAGGAGCGACATACTACAGCCCGGCACGTCAGTGCCGGGTACGCTGCCGCATCGCGACCACGCGCCTATCGGGCGCAACTTGACGGTCACCAAACGGGAAAAGGCCACGCTCGCTTCGCATCTGGCGTTTAGAAGGCGTGAGCGAGCCGCACTTTGGCGAGCGGGAGCCTTCTGCCGAAATCCCGAACGGAGCGAGGGGATCTCCAAAAGGAAAAGGCCGACCAGGTTTCCATGATCGGCCTTTATTTATGCCGGCGACGACCTACTCTCCCACACACTTTCGCGTGCAGTACAATCGGC
>DAIMDJ010000091.1:0-8480 GCA_036725905.1 Terriglobales bacterium | reverse complement strand
ATTTCCTGGAGCATTTCTGCCATGTGAATAGGCAACTTTTGACGTGAATCGTCGCCAGCCTCCAGGCGGGCGATGGTCAGCAACTCGCCAATCAGATCGTTGAGGCGATTAGCTTCGAGATCGATACGGTCCAGGGCGCTTTCAGCTCCCGGTCCGGTGCGCTGGCGAGCGAGGGCAAGAGCGACATTCAACCGCGCGAGTGGAGAGCGAAGTTCATGAGAAATATCGGTGAGGAGGCGGGCCTGGGCCTTCACCGATGTCTCGAGGCGCTCGGCCATGACATCGAAGTCGCGCACCAGTTCGGCAATTTCATCGCCGCCGCGAGAGCCGGGTTTACCAGCGCGAGCGCTTAGGTCGCCGGCGGCTAATTTCTGGGTAGCGGCGCGTAGGCGGACTATGGGCGAGGTCAAATAACGGGCGAGCAAGTAGCACACCAAGCCTGAGGAGACAATTCCGATAAAAACTCCCATGCCCGGTATGCCGCCGGGGCCGATCGGACCGGGGGGGAGCATCACCACTGCCGTGTAATGGCGCCCGCTGGAAGCAGCAAGCGTTATGCGCCGAAATGGACTGGGCGCGAACCGCTGCCAGAGATCATGAGGAGGAGGCATAGCGCCTCGCGCCACGGATTCGGCCCAGTGCGGTACCGGACGACCGGAGAGTTCCTGGCCGTGGTCGTCGAAGAGAAAAGCGCGCACGTGCTGCGAGTCGTGGAGGTCGTCGAGATAACGCCTTAGTTCCGGCTGACCTGCCTGCTCGTAAGTCTGCACGGCCTCACTGAGGACCGCATTTTGCCTGGCTTCCCACGCCGCGAACTCACCACGCTGCCGCAGCGTGATAGTCACAATGATCGCCAGTACGAAAAACAGCGCCAGCGCCACCCAGTACGAAAGAAAAATCTTGAGGAACAGGCTTCTCATGAGCGGCTGCTCCTGGCCTTCTCTCCGGAAGTTTCGTCCTGCGGCCGTTCTTGCGGGCGGGCAAAGATGTAGCCTACGCCACGAACGGTTTTGATGTGGTCATTGGCGCCTTCGGAATCGCCGAGCTTCTTGCGGATCTTGCTCACGTGCATATCGATACTGCGATCAAAGGGCGAAAACTTGCGGCTTAGCACGATGTCAACGAGACGCTCTCGGGGGACCACATGACCTGCTTCGCGAAGCAATGCGTGCAGCAGGTTGAATTCAACCGAGGTAAGCTCGACCGGCTTGCCATTTTGGCGAACGCTGCGAGTGGCTGGATCAAGTTCCACGTCGCCGACGCGGACTGGTTGTGCCGGCTCCAGTGCTCCTTTCCCTTCACGAGTACGGCGCAGAATGGCGCGGATGCGCGCAACCAGCTCTCGAGGGTTGAACGGCTTGGGTAGATAATCGTCAGCCCCGATTTCCAGACCGACAATACGATCGACATCTTCGCCGCGCGCAGTAAGAAGGAGAACTGGGACACGGGATTTACCACGAATGCGGCGCAGGACATCGAAGCCGTTCATGCCCGGCAGCATCACGTCGAGCACGACGAGAAGGTGCTCGCCGGTAACGGCAGCTTCGAGGCCACGCTTTCCGTCATGCGCGCACTCTACCAGAAAGCCTTCGGGAGCGAGATACTCTCCCACCAAGGTACAGAGTTCTACGTCGTCGTCGATGACCAGAATGCGGTCCACAGTGATCATTTTAGTTCTACGTCAGGAAGGTCTGCCTGCGGGAACACCAGATTTACAAAACTTTACTTCGATTGACCGACTTTTTACGGCCTTTGGATCGCGGATGGGGTTCTAATAAGTGAACCGGGAGGTGTTATGAAATCGAAAAGCGTTTTGCTAGTAGGGCTGGCGCTTGTGCTCACGTTGACGGCGGCGGTGGGAATATCGCAGACCGTACGGCGGGCACACATGCATGGTGATGGAATGTTTGAAGGCCACATGCTGCATTTCTTCACCGATTATCTTGACCTCACAGATGCACAGCAGGCGCAGGTGAAAGACATTATGGCTAAAGAAAAACCGGCGCTGAAGCCGCTGATGCAACAAATGGCACAAAGCCATCAGCAGATTCGTGAGCTGACAATGGCGGGAACCTTTGACGAAGCGAAGGTGCGCACTCTCGCAACTCAGCAAGCGCAGACCATGACTGAGATGATTGTGCAGAAAGCGCGAATTGAATCGGAGATGATTCAGATACTCACGCCCGAGCAGAAGACCAAGCTCAACGACTTTATGGCCAAGCGTGAGCAGCGGATGATGAAACACATGCAGCAGCCTCCACCGAGCGAGTAGGACATCAAGGGAGTGAACAATGGCAAGTGCTGCGGTTAGCAGGGATGTGATTACTGTCATCGTGCAGGAGATGTCCTGCGCGGTGGACAGGTCAGTGGAATACTGGATGGCGCAGTTGGATGAAGCCCTGACGGACACGCGCCTGACCACCTTGGGCAGGCTCAATGCGGTATCAGCGATTCTCGCGAGATACAAGCAGCTTACGGGCAAGTCCCAGTTGCGGTCGCGCCGACCTGGCGTTCCTATTTAGGAGTATCGGGATGAACGCAATTTCTTGGTATGTGATGAGCTCCAGTTGGGTGTTTCTAGTGGGCTGGATCGTGGTGCTGCTGGTGGCCGGCATGGCCGTATTTGGAGGCGATGCTGGCCGGGGTGAGTTGCTTTTCTCAGCTAAGTCTGTGGGTCTCCTCAACACATACGAAAAACTTTGCAATCGCGGGGTTCGCTGAGAAACTTACGAGCAGCCGAAAACTGAAGCTTGGGCTGGTAAAATCGCATCTAGAAGCACATGCTGCCCAAGAGCTTGCTCCCACTGCTTCCCTATTTTAAGAAGTACCGCCGCAGCTATGTGGTGGGGGCACTGTGCGTCTTCCTGACCAACGGAATTTGGATTCTGTTTGCGCAGGTCATTCGACTCGCAGTAGATGACCTGAAGCAAGCCACCACAAATCACACCACGTTACATCATCATTTAGACACCTATGCCCTGCTGCTGCTCGCTGTGGCGGTCACAAAAGGAATATTCCAATATCTGACGCGTTGGATCGTCATTGGCGTGTCACGGGAGATTGAGTTCGATCTGCGGAATGATCTATTTCAGCATCTTGAGCGCCTTTCCTATTCCTACTATCAGCGCACGCGGACCGGCGACATCATGGCGCGCGTCACTAATGACCTGAATGCGGTGCGAATGTTGCTGGGCCCGGCAATCATGTATTCAGCGAACACAATTGTGTTTACTGCCGGGGCGCTGGCTTTCATGCTCCACATCAGTCCCAAGCTTACGTTTTATGCGTTCCTGCCACTGCCGGTGGTGAGCATCGCGGTGCAGTATTTCGGGGCGCAAATTCACGAGCGGTTTGAGCGCATTCAGGCAATGTTTTCCGATATTTCTGCGCGGGTGCAGGAGAATTTCTCCGGAGCTCGTTTGATTCGCGCATATGTGCAGGAAGAGCCGGAAATCACCGCCTTTGAAGGCGCCAATAAAGAATACATTGCCCGCAGCTTAAAGCTGGTGCGGCTGATGGGAATGCTTTGGCCGACACTCGAGACCATGCTGGGCTTTGCTGTTGTTTTGGTGTTGTGGCTGGGAGCGCGCGAGGTGCTCTTCGGCCACATGGAATTGGGCGGCTACGTCGCATTCCTCACATACATGGTGCAGCTTACCTGGCCGGTAATTGCGCTGGGATGGGTGGTTAATCTCTTCCAGCGGGGAACGGCTTCGATGGCACGAATCAACGAGATTCTGGTTGAGCAGCCGGAAATTGCGGACGAGGAGACTGCCGGCAAGCATGCCCACGCCACACATTTGGAGGGAGAGATTGAATTTTGTGGGCTGAATTTCGCCTACAACGGGAAACAGGTCTTACACGATATTAATTTGCGGATTCCTGCTGGCAGCAGCCTGGCGCTCGTGGGACCGACGGGATCAGGAAAAACTACGCTGGTCAGCTTGATTCCGCGCATTTATGACGCTGCTCCGGGAAGCGTGTTGATCGACGGCTCTCCGATTCGCGAGTTTCCTCTGGAGTTTTTGCGGCGGCAGATTGGTTTTGTGCCGCAGGAGACATTTCTTTTCAGTGAGACGGTGCGGGAGAATATCGCGTTCGGCGCTGAAGGCGCTAGCGATGATGAGGTACGGGCAGCGGCAGAGGCGGCCAGCATTGCGGCAGAGATTGAAGGCTTTCCGGAGCAGTATCAGACCATGGTCGGGGAACGCGGCATTACGCTTTCAGGCGGGCAGAAGCAGCGCACAGCAATTGCACGGGCGATTATTCGTAATCCGCGAATTCTGATTTTGGATGACGCGCTCTCCAGTGTGGATACTCATACCGAGGACAAGATTCTCAACCACTTGCGAGAAGTAATGCGGGGACGTACGACAATTTTTATTTCCCATCGGGTGTCCACGGTGCGCAACGCCGATATGATTGCTGTGCTTCACAGCGGCCGGATTGTGGAGCTGGGCACACACGACGAACTGATTGCCCGCAATGGGTATTACACCGACCTTTACAACAAGCAACTGTTGGAAGAAGAACTCGCGGAAGTTTGATTCTGATTCACTAGCGCTTAATTGAACTGAACGGGATTGAACAGAGCGGCAAGACTGCTGAGGCCCAATGTTCAGATTGGGCCTTTTATAGTTTATCTCCCCACTGCAAAACTCTGCGTACTGCAAAACTTTGCACTTCAGGCCAAGCAACACGCTATTTAAGACACTGCCGATAGCCGTGCTCGGCTTCCGACTGGACTTTGGATCGACGTTGGATCAAATCATTGCAGTCTTGCGTACTCCGCTTTGGCTTCCTTCAGGATGGGGATGTCCGGATCGGCGTCTTTCCAGGTTGCGAAGAAATCCTGGTAAGCGGTCTTCGCCCTTATGGTGTCTCCCTGAAGCGCATAGGCGCGGCCCAATTCCAAGCTCGCCAGCGTATAAAACACATTAGTCGGATCGACGCCCTTGTGGTCCAGAATCCTCTGGTATTCGGTAGCGGCCTTTGCTCCGTCGCGTGCCTTTAGAAACGCTTCTCCGCGAATATAGATCGGGAAGTAACCGGCCGCGCCCGGTCCCGCGCCGAGTTCGTAAGGTCTGGCCGCCTCCATCAGGGCAATTGCCTTTTGAGGACTGTTGCGCTGCAGCTCAATGAAGGCCTGAGTCGCCGGAATATCTACACGGTTGAGTATTGTGTCGGTGGGAAACTCCTTGGCCAAGCCTTCGACGAGCTTCTGAGAACCGCTGATGTCACCGATCCTTGCCAGTACTCCTGCGGATATGTCTCGGGTTCCTCTATCGTTCGATGCACTGAGAGCCTTGGAAACGTCTTGGCGGGCGACAGCTATATTCCCGAGGTCGGCCTCGCACGTCGCCTCGAGTGCGCGAATAACCCCAGCAAACTCTTTCATACCATGACTCTCGGCGGAAGCCACAGCCTGCGCGAAGGTCTGCCTGGAATTTTGCAGTTTCCCCAAGGAGCACTCCCCCTGCGCCTTAAACAGCAGAATGATTGCTTCATACGGCTTTCCTCTTAACGCCTCCACTTGGCGCTGCATGCCGCTTTGATCGTGCTGGATGAATGCAAGCTCATAAAGCGTAAATCGCAACGAATCCGCGCCTGTACCCTGTGCGATGGCTTTCTCCAGTACGACCTTAGCTTCATCATAGCGGTTCAGCCGTTCATAAACGTCCCCCAAGTTCTGATAAGCGTACGAGTCTCTTGGATCGAGTCGCATGGCCTCGCTGGCGTTGGCCAATGCCTTCTCATGCTGCCCTATACCTTCGTAACGCAACGCCAAGTTGTCCCAAGGAACCGTGTCTCGTGGATAGGTAGTTTTCCATTGCTCGTAGACCTCAATGGCCTTATCGACATCCCTTAGATCTTCATCGTAATGATGAGCAGAAATATAAAACTTCTCCCGCTCACTCGCGCGGTCCTTCAGGTCGAAGGCCTTCTTCAAGTACTCACTTCCCAGCTTTTGCTGGGTCAGATTGCCGTATACCACCCCGAGGGTCGCATGGGCCATGGCGAAATTGGGGTCCAACTCGACGGCGCGCTTTAGGTGGGGAACCGCTGCTTCATCATCCTGCTTTTGATGTGCGGCTTGCCCCAAGCTGAACTCCTTCAAGGCCTCCAGCGATGACGTCGTTGCCCGCTCCAGTGGAGCAGCAAACTTCTGGAGCGAAGTGACGGATTCTCCCAGCTTGCCCCGCAGGTTCGATGCAGCCTGGTCCAGCGACTTCAGCACTTGCTCTTTGCTTTCGGCTTCCACCTGGTCACGGGCCAGCGAATCGCCCGTCTGCGCGTTGATCGCGTTCAAGTCAATCACGTAGTGGCTGCCCAGGCTCGATATCGAACCTGTGAGCATGGCCTTGATCCCTTCGCGTTGACATATCTCGCGACCGACCTCGCCGGTCACCCGCTCGTCAGATGAACGTCCCATGAAGCGTAGGGCTTCGCGAATGCGCGACTCTGGCGTGACGTTCAGATAGGGGGATTGCTCAAGCTGCACTGCGAGAGCCTGCTTCAGCGTTCCATCAAACACAGAGTCGCCGGTAGTGTTCACAAAGTCGGCAAGCAGGATGGAATCTTTCTCAGTCAAGCTGCTTGCACGGCGTCTGTACAAAAAAACTCCCGCCGCAGCGGCAAGGATCAATACTGCACTGATGGCACCTAACATCCATCGCCGTTTGCCTTCTGCTGGACGTCTGGTTGTTGTATCTGACACGGGAGTCTGTAGCGCAGCGCTTGAGGCAGCCACAGCTTGCACAGGAGTGGATTCAAGCGGAGCTCCCGCCAGTGCAACTCTGCCACCGCTCTCCGATTTTCTCGAGGTTGACGCAGGCGGCTCGGCAGCGGCCATCACTGACCGGCTCGAATCCGTGTCTCGCTTCAACCGTTGCAGTTCGGCCCGCATTTCCGAGGCGTGCTGGTAGCGCAAGTTGCGGTCTTTTTCCAGCGCACGATTGATGATGCGCTCCAGCTCGGCCGGGAGATCGGGATTCAGCCGGATCGGAGACACTGGCGCACGGCTGAGGATGGCTTCAAAAATCACAGCGGATGTATCGCCGCGAAATGGAACCGTGCCGGTCGCCATCTCGTACAACACCGCGCCGAATGAGAAAAGATCAGTTCGGCTATCCAATTCTTTGCCTCGGGCCTGTTCCGGGGACATGTAGGCGACTGTGCCTAGCGCCGTGCCTGGGCTGGTCAAGTGCGCCGCACTCACGCCGGCGGTCGGCATCGAGGTTGCTCCTACCGCTTCGAGCGTTTTGCTGCCCAGCGTGACTTTCGCCAGTCCGAAATCGAGAATTTTCGCGTGCCCCCGCTTGGTCACAAAGATGTTGGCCGGCTTAATGTCGCGGTGAATGATGCCTTCTGCATGGGCGGCATCGAGTGCATCGGCAATCTCGATAGAAACGGAAAGCAGAGTTTCCAACTCCAGCGGTCTGCCCGCAATCAGGTGCTTCAGCGTCACACCGTCAAGGTATTCCATGACAATGAACGCTTGCCCATTCTGCTCATCAACTTCATGGATGGTACAAATGTTGGGATGATTCAGGGCAGACGCGGCCTTGGCTTCGCGCTGAAAACGCCCTAGAGATTGGGGATCTTTGGCGACATCGTCGGGTAAGAACTTCAGGGCAACAAATCGTCCTAATTTGACGTCCTCGGCCTTATAGACCACACCCATCCCGCCGCCACCCAGCTTCTCCAGAATGCGATAGTGAGAGATGGTCTGACCGATCATGGCGTTTAAACCAGCCTGAGCATCTTAGTGCTGTCAAACCAGTGAGTCAATGAATCGCGCGCTGCTTTAAGCATCCCATACAATATGCGCTGCCGATCACAGAGAAACAGACTTGATGAGCAAGGAAGAATTACCGTCCGACGAACTCTGGATGGAAGAGGCTCTACGCGCCGCCCAGCGGGCGTTTGAAGCTGGAGAAGTTCCGGCGGGCGCGGTGGTGGTGTGCGATGGCAAAATCATCGGGCGAGGATGGAATCGCAATATCACTGATCGTGACCCAACGGCGCACGCCGAAATCATCGCGTTACGCGAGGCCGGTACCGCGATAGGTAACCATCGTCTGGGCGACTGCGAACTGTTTGCTACAATTGAACCGTGCGCGATGTGCGCCGGAGCCATGGTGCATGCGCGTTTGAAACGCCTGGTCTACGGCGCCGATGATCCGAAGGCAGGCGCGGTTCAATCCGTGATGCGGGTACTCAATCATCCGCAATTAAATCACCGAGTGGACGTGAGAAGGGGCGTGCTGGCAAGCCGCAGCGCGGAGTTATTGCAGGAATTCTTTAGACAGCGAAGGAAGTAAAGAGAGAGTGGCCAGCGGTTAATGCTAGCAACCGATCAGTAGCCACTGACAACTAGTTTGACGCGGAGAGGTGCGTGAGCGGTTGAAACGATCCGCCTCGAAAGCGGACATACCTTAACGGGTATCGGGGGTTCGAATCCCTCCCTCTCCGCCAGA
>DAIMDJ010000090.1:0-8496 GCA_036725905.1 Terriglobales bacterium | reverse complement strand
ACCCCAGAATCCCGCGTTGTGGTTCCTGCTCGGATATTCCGCCCGCATGGCTGGCCGTTATCAAGTCTCGCTCGACGCCTATCAGCGCGGGTTAAAGCTTCAGCCGTCTTCGATTCAAGGGCTTTCCGGATTAGCCCAGACCTATGCTAAAGCAGGCCGGCAGGCCGAGGCCCAAGATACCTTGCAAAAGGTTCTAGCGGCGAATCCCAAGAGTGTCACCGATTTGCAGCTAGCGGGAGAGCTCTCGCTTAGCTCGGACGCAGGCACAGCCCTACAGCTTTTGAAACGCGCGGAAGCTCTGCAGCCCTCGGCGCGATCAGAACTGCTTATTGCGCGCGCCTACCAGCGGCTCAATCAGTCGCAAGAGTCCAAGCAGTATCTGGATCGCGCGCAAAGCCGCGCTCCGAAAGATCCAGACGTACTCCGAGCGATCGCGTCCTTTTATCGAGACAATCACCAATACGATGTTGCCATTGCGACGCTGCAGAAAGCAGTTGCACTGCCCAAGGGCCGTACCGCACTTGCCGAGCTGGCCTACACATACGAGTTGGCTGGCAAAAGAAAAGAGGCCGCGGATACTTATGCCCAAGCCGCCAATAGCTTCGCCGGAGATCCAGGATTGCAACTCAGCGCAGCACAAGCTCTGACCAACGTCGGTCAGTTTGATCACGCTGAAGCATTTCTCAAACGCGCAGAGGCGCATGACACCAACAATTATCGCCTCCATGCCATTCGCGGGCAGATTGCCAGTATGCAAGGCCGCAACGAAGATTCCGTCCGCGAATACCAGGCAGCCCTGGCGCACTTACCTGAAGGTGTTCCGGAAGGGCCGCTTTACCCCGTATCGCTTCACTTGAGCTTGTATCAGCTCTATCAAGCCACCGGCCAGCCCGCCCCGGCCGAAGGTGAATTGCGTGCCGCTCAGACGCAGATGGCAAAGGTCGGCGCAGCCGATCAATCGAACCAGCCGGAGTATCTGCGGCTGCGCTCCTTGATTGAGGCCGGATTCAACAACTTCGATGCCGCAGAGAAAGACATCAAGCAGGCGCTCTCGCTGGAACCCTCGAACGTCAACATCATCTTGAATTATGCGAACCTGCTCTGGAAGACAAACCGCAAGCAGGAAGCATTTCAGACCTACAACCACGCTTTGGGTCTTGACCCCACGAATCACGCGGCTTTGACTGCCATGGGATATCTGGCGCGAGAGGTAGCAGACGCGCAAACCGCGGAGAAATATTTCCAGAAATTGACGCAGCTATATCCGCGCGATTACGTCCCCTACCTGGCTCTCGGTGACCTGTACACCTCCGTTCGCAAATTCGCTCCGGCGCAAGAGAATTATGAGAAAGCTCACCAGTTGGCGCCCAATAATCCGCTGTCGGTCTCGGGTGGGGTGAACTCAGCGATTGAAAGCCACCAACTGCCTATTGCTAAACATTGGCTCGACCGCGCGGACCAGAACGCGACTATCGCGCAGAATCCGCAGGTCATGCGGGAGCGCGAACGTTATCTCACCCTGACCGGCCGCTACCAGGAATCGGCCGAACTTGGCTACAAAGTCTTGGAGAAACTGCCTCGTGATCCTGAAGCTCCGGTTTATCTCGCTTACGATCTGCTTTTCCTGAACCGCTATGACGATGCGGCGAAGATCGTGGCTCAATACAAACCGATTCTCCCGAAAGATAAAGATTTGCGCCTGATCGCAGGCTATATAGATACACATTTCGACCGCCTTCAGGATGCGGTCAGCGATTTCACGCAAGCGCTGGAACTGGACCCTAACGTTGCTACTGCGTACATGAACCGCGGATTCGTGTTAAACGACCTACAAGAACCGACCAAAGCGGCGAAGGATTTTCAGATGGCGCTCAAACTGCGCCCGAACTACGGCGAAGCACATCTGGGGCTTGCTTATGCCGACCTGCAACTGCGCCGATCCCGCGCGGCCCTAAAAGAAGCCGAGCTAGCAGCAAGATTGCTGGGAGAGTCGCGTACCACCCATCTGGCGCGTGCGGAAGCCTATCGCCAGCAAATCATGCTTCGGCAGGCAGAAGGAGAATATCGAGCAGCGCTCAAGATCACTCCGAATGATGTTCCCACGCGCCTCGCTCTCGCCGATACCCTATACCGTCAGCATCACTATGGGGATTCGATCGAACTGCTGAGGACTTCAGCTGGCCTGTCAAAGAAAGACGATCCGCTGGTGTATGCGCAACTGGCGCGTTCCTATGCGCAACTGCATCGCCGCGATGAGGCCATGCAAGCCGTTCGTTCTGCCGAGCAAAACTCAGGAGACAACAGCCGGGTGCTGATGGCAACTGGCGACGCCTTGATGACAATTGGCGAGCACCAGGCGGCAATGGACCGTTACGCGCGCGCGCTCGATGCGCCCAACTCTGATCGCGTCGGAACAAGACTGGCATTGGCGCGGCTCTTTTCCGAGAGCGGCCATCCCGACCAAGCGCAGCAGCAAGTGAGTCTAGGCTTCGCGGAATCGCGTGTGGGCGAGGCGAATCCCATCACTGCCGAACACCTGATCGAAGCCGCCCAAGTGCTCATGTCAATCCAAGAGTTTGATCTGGCCAAAAAATACTTCGAGCGCGCCCAGGCCGAAGGAGCAGACGAGCAGGCAGTCGCGATTGGCATGACCAATGCCTACTTGGCGCTGGGCGAAACCCAAAGTGCCGGGCAGACCATCAAGAGCTTGGGAAATAATCCGGATAACTACGAGAATTACGATTACCTGATCGCCTTGGGAAACGTTTACCGGCAGGAGCACGAAACTGCGCAGGCGCTCTCCGCATTCGCCCGAGCAAACACTCTTGTTGAGGGCAACGAATCAGCAGAAAAAATCGAAATCAACCTGGCCCAGCAGGAAGGACGCCAAATCACGAACAATGTTAGCGCGCAGCCGGAGGTCTCGTTCAGTCCCATTTTCGAGGACATCAATATCTACACGACTGATGCCAAGCTGCGTGGCATCACTGATCCGGCACTTCTCCCTCCGCCCCGCTCATCGTTCGAGTCCCGCGCCGAAGCCCGCTACCGCATTCATCTGTCTAATTTTCCGACGATCATGGGACTGGTCGAGGAGCGCAACGCGCGCGGCCGAATCTCATTCCCCAGCGAGCTCCTGATTCAAGACCGGAACACCTACGACACGATTGTCAACGGAGGCGTGAACCCAGTCCTGCATTTCAGGAATAACAGTATTTCATTCGAACCCGGCCTGCAGTTCACTATCCGCCGCGACACCATTTCCCCGCTGGACATGAACCAGAATCTGTTTCGTCAGTTCCTCTACGTTTACTCCAGCCCATTCTTCAACTGGCTTTCGTTTTCAGGCAGTGCGATGCACGAGGCCGGGCCGTTTACCGAACGAAATCTGCATTCGCGCGATTTAGCGGCGAAGATCGATTTCGTGGTCGGGCGTCCTTGGGACAAGACCGCACTGCTAACCGGATATTCAGTCCGCGACGTACTCTTTCGTCCGCTCGTCCGGGAATACTTTACGACTAGTACGTATGTGGGTCTCCAACGGAAATTCGGCGATAGCATCAAGGCTTCGGTCTTCGGCGAATATATGCGCTCCTGGCGCGTGCAGGACAACCAGTTCGCCATCGCTCAAGCATTGCGTCCGGCATTCAGGCTGGAATTCACTCCGAACAAGCGCTGGAGCGTCCAAGCCAATGGAATCTGGTCACGCGGCGAGGGCTTCCATGCCTACGACAACGTCCAGAATGAAATTCTGGTTACATACATGCGACCGCTGCAACAGTCTATTCACGATGGACTCGGCGATGTGTCGGCAACCTATCCGCTTCGCTTGTCTTTTGGATTGCAACAGCAAACCTTCTACAACTTCGCTGGAAGGAGCGTGACAACGGTTCGTCCGGTCATACAACTAAACCTGTTCTGATAACGAAAATGCTATCGGCGCCCATCCCAAGTCTTGCACATTCCGAAGCCCCGATTGTTGCGCGCCGTTATGGATCCAGATTCGCAGTACGAAAACTACATGTCGAATAAGGGGCCAATTTCGGCTGCTTCGGAAGTCCTGCGCGAGGGCGCTGCCCAAGTGTGGGGAAGAGGTTCATCCGGCACGCTCCGTGCCCGTGTTCTGAGCGGCAGCATGATCATGTTGGTGAGTTCAGGGCTCGTCGGCGCCATGAATCTGGTCTACAACCTGGCCATCGCGCACGGACTGGGAGCCGCAGGTTTTGGTCATGCCAGCGCGGTCTACACGGTCCTGATGCTGCTCTCGTCGGTGACGCTTTCATTTCAGTTGTTGTGCTCAAAGTTTGTCGCCACCAATGATCTAGTTTCGGCCAAAGTTGGAATTTATCGCTTTCTACATCGGCGTGCCTGGCTGTTCGGAGGCGGAATAAGTTTGCTGCTGATCCTGACCAGCCCAATCCTTTCCAATTACCTCAACCTGCCCACGCGCAATTACATCGTCCTTCTCGCCGCCGGGATTGTGTTCTTCGTCCCACTTGGCGTTCGGCGCGGCCTCATGCAGGGAATGTACGACTTCCCCCATCTCGCCGGAAACTTTGTGCTGGAGGTCATTGTCAAGCTCGGAGGGGCACTGCTGCTCATTCGGTTCGGTCTTGGCGTTACTGGCGTGATTGCCGCTGTGGTCGCATCAATCGTGGTTTCTTATCTGCTGGCGAAGCCGGGAAGGGAACTCGCCAGTGACTCGGCAACGCGTGTTCCAGCGACCCTCGAAGAAGGCGTACAAGCAATCGTCTTTTTTGTCGGCCAGGTGATCATCAATAATCTGGATATAGTTCTGGTGAAGCATTTCTTCAGCGCCACTCAGGCCGGTGTCTACGCTACGATCGCGTTAGTCGGACGGGTTGTATATATGCTTTCCTGGTCGGTCGTCAGCGGCATGTTTCCTTTCTCCGCAGGAGTGCGCTATCAGGAGCGCGATGGGCGCGCCGTCCTCAGCACTGCGCTATTGCTGGTCGTTTTGATTACATCTTTGTTCACGTTCGGAGTCTGGGCGGCGCCCGCCAGGATGTGGCTCACCGTTCTGGGATCCGGTTTCCCGCTCAATCGAGGTATTCCATATTCATCGTTGCTCCTGCTTTATGCGGCAACTACGGGCATCTATTCGCTGGGTGTAGTGCTGATGAGTTATGAGATTTCTCGCAAGATTGGCAATGTGAGTTGGCTCCAGCTTGGATTCAGCGGCGCGATTATTCTCGGAATTTATCTTTTTCACGGCACGTTGCAGGACGTCATCATCGTTCAGCTAGTGGTGATGATGTTGCTTCTGATATCGGTCTCTGTGCCCTTCTTCCGCGCGCAAACGGGGGCGGTGCACCCGGAACCGGCCGCCATTCTGGACGCGGCAGTGATGCAGAAACTTCGCCGCGTTTCTGAGGACGAAGCTATTTCAGAATTCTTGAAAAGCGAATTCTACCAGCCCGAGTTCGACCGCTATCGCAAGCGGTTTGAGCATATCGTCGAGCATCCCGATCTTAGCAACTCGCGTGAGAACACGATCCGCCGAGCACTTTTGTACCTGCGCCGTGGACGGCTATGGCGCGAGTTGCCCGCCGATACCGAATGGTGGGAGGTCGAACTGCACAGTAGGGATCTTCACCGCATTCGGGTCTTCCCGCGTAATCACTGGCGAGGCCTGGCGGAAGGAAATTTTTATCTCGCCGATATGCTGGACCGCATTCGCGAAAAAGTCGGCTCCAATTCGCCGGAGAAATATGTAGCCAAGCTGCGTTCTTTGAGTTCCGATGTCGCAAACGGTGTAGACCACAGTTCAGTACTTTTGATTGGAATCGACGAGAGCGGACCGTTCACGATCATTGAAGGCAATCACCGTATGGCGGCGGCGAGTTTGGTTGCGCCTGACGCTATTCATCGCCGCTTCCGGTTTTTGTGCGGCTTCTCGCCGCGCATGAACGAATGCTGCTGGTACCAGACCGATCTTTCGACATTGTGGCGCTATTTTAGAAATTACTTTACTCATCTATTTGAAAATCAGGATGTGGTGATCGCTTCTGCCGCGCATGAAATTGCGCAGGCCGCCGGCACCCCGCGCGCGGACCCCGCATAAGTCCTGCTGTCCCTCTCTTGCCGCACTATTGGATTGACGATGAGGCGTTCGCAGGCTCGATGCTGCGCGCCACGTAGTGTTTTCCGTCGAACACCGCGGATACTCTGACCTCACCTCCAGGCCGAGCGTCACGCAAGCTGCCGGGCGGCAACGTCTCCAGATAGATTTCGTATGTTGTGTTATCAGACTCGTTCGCGACTGCGATCAGCTTGCGCGAAAGATCCATGTAGGTGATGGGTCCGAAAAACAAAAACTGCGTGCCCGGTTGAGCCAACACTGAGATTTCGCGAACCGTGCCCGCTCTACCTTGCTCCGGCCCGAAGGTCAGGCTTATCAAAGCTCCGGGTTTTAGATCCGCGACCGAGCGAGTTTCGCTTCCTTGGCGTACGAGCGTGTTTGGTCCCACATTAAACTTTACTGGTTGAGCCGAAAGTTCGTCGTGCAGGGTTAAGACCCGACTCTGTGGATCGTACGAGAGAATCTGTCCTCTCCCGCTGCCGGCGGCTGCATCGCTGCCAATCCAGATGCTCTTCGCAAAAATCTTCGTGCCATTGAGCATCGTATCGACGTAAACACGCTCTCCAACCTTGACGTCGCGCTGCGTAGAGGGTTGACCGTCGCGGAAAAAGTGGGTGCGAACATCGAATGCAACATTCATCTTCTGCTTCTGCTTGGCGCCGAACGGCTGAATGGTTAAGCGGTCTTGCACTCGATCAAGCCGGGTAACCGTCCCGCCAAGCAGGGAAACCTTCCCATGTGGCAGCGGAGGCAGGTCGAGCAAAGGATCGTGTTCCTGCGACTTGACAGCGGCCGGCACCGGCTTCGCTGGCTCGGGAGAACTCGAAGCCGGGCTGGATTCAGTTTGTGCGCAGGCGAAGCCGCACAGCGCCGCGAGTGCCACGAATTGAAAGAAACGAGCCATACGTCTGATCCGGAGATGTTGGATGCTGATCGAACGCCAAAGGTAACCAAGTTGCTGAAAATGCAGCAAATCAATCTTCCGTGAGCAAACGCGAACTGCCGGATTGGCATCCAAATCTAACGAATTGACACAGGCATCGCTACTTCCATGATGCGACGGATTCTTCGCGTACTTTTGCTGACTACGACTTTTGGATCTTTGCCCCAACTGCTGGCAGGCGATCTCAGGATCACTTTACCTAAGCGCAGCAATCCCACTCCTGTGCAGGCGCTCAACCAGCAAGGCGTAAACGAAGTTCGCAAGCACCATCTGGAGAAAGCAGAGAAGCTCTTTTACCGCGCCTATCTCATCGACCCCGATGATCCGTTCACGCTCAACAACCTCGGCTACATCTCCGAGTTGGAGGGAAACGTTGAGCGCGCTCAACGCTACTACCAACTGGCCGCCCGGCAGAATTCTGAAACCACGATCGACCGCGCTAGCGAAGACGAATTGAAAGGCCGGCAGCTCACTCAGTTCACCGGGGCATTTGGCAATCGCGAATTGCAGATCAATCGCGGAAATGTCGAAGCCATGAGCCTCATGCAGCAAGGTAGAGTCCAGGAAGCGGACGTGGTTCTGCAGCGTGCATTGGCACTTGATCCTCGCAATCCGTTTACATTGAATAATCTCGGTTTTGCCATGGAAGCCGAAGGCAATCTGGAGAAAGCCTTCCAGTACTACAGCCAGGCCGCGAACCTGCACTCCTCGCAAAAAATTATTGTGGCGCTCGACCGCCGCTGGCGGGGTAAATCTATCAGTGACGTGGCTTCGGGGAACGCAAAAGCAGTCCGCCACCGGCTGGAGACGGAGGAGAGCGCTGAGGACAAAGTCGCGCGGCTGAACCTGCAAGGTGTCTCCGCGTTGAACCACAACGATCCCAAATCCGCACGCCAGTATTTTCGCGAAGCGTACCAGCTCGATCCTAAGAACGCTTTCACACTGAACAACATGGGCTACATTGCCGAATTAGAAGGCGACCAGGAGACGGCTCAGGATTTTTACGAGCAAGCACGAGTGGCATCCGGCGCGGCCCGGCGGGCCACACTGACAACGCGCCATGAAATGCAGGGCTTGCCCTTGGGACAAATTGCTCGGAGCAACGATGAGGGCTCACAGGCAAACCTCGAAACATTGCGGGAAGCCCGTCTCCGCCAGGGTGGGCCGATTGAACTCAAGACCCGCGACAACCGGGCGGTAATTGAGCCACCCACGCCGCCTCCAGCCCAGCAGCCCGGAAACCGGCCGTCCGCACAGCCGTCGCGGAGCGTGCAGCCTCAAGCGAACCCGCCTGTCCAAACTCCTCAAGCGCCAACGCCGCCGCAGAATCAGCCCCAGTAGTTTTCCACAGCCGGGCTAGTTCGTGAGCACGCATCGGACCGTTTGTACGATCCCTTGCCGTACAGGAACATACCTGTACCAATATAGGAACGCCCTGATTGATTTCCAC
>DAIMDJ010000089.1:6336-8513 GCA_036725905.1 Terriglobales bacterium | reverse complement strand
TACCAGGAAATTACCTTCACGCAGTTGCCGGCCACCACGCGAGTCATAGGCGCGTCCACAATCGACGAGCGTGCATCGCCCCGAAAGTCCGCCGAGACTAATTCTTCTTCCTCGTAACCGAGATATCCTTTGAGCGGGCCGTTGGCAGTAGCTTTCTTTAAAGCCGCATTTACTTCTTCGGCGGTAGTTTTCTTTTCCACGAACGCGACCAGGTCAACTACGGAAACGTTGGGCGTTGGCACGCGCATCGCGAAGCCATCCAGCTTTCCCTTTAGCTCAGGAATCACAAGGTGAAGCGCCTTGGCAGCGCCAGTGGAAGTCGGGATCATCGAGACCGCCGCCGCCCGTGCACGGCGCAAATCCTTATGTGGAAAATCCAAAATCACCTGATCGTTCGTATATGAGTGAATCGTCGTCATCGTGCCGCTGACGATTTTGAATTCATCATTCACCACTTTGGCAATTGGCGCCAGGCAGTTCGTAGTGCAGGATGCGTTGGAGATGATGTTGTGCTTAGCTGGATCGTATACTTGATGATTCACGCCCAGCACCAGCGTCACATCCTCATTCTTCGCCGGTGCCGAGATAATGACTTTCTTCACCGGTCCGCGCAGGTGCTTTTTGGCGTCATTCGCGTCGGTAAAGCGCCCGGTAGACTCGATCACAACCTGTGCTCCCACCGACTCCCACGGCAGCTTCGCCGGATCTTTTTCTGCAAACACGCGAATCGACCGATCTTCAATCTTGATGCAATCGCCGCCCGCGGAAATCTTGTGTTTCAAATTCCCCAGAATCGAATCGTATTTCAGCAGGTGAGCCAGCGTTTTGGGATCGGTTAAATCATTCACAGCGACAAATTCGATATTAGGATCGTTCAGGGATGCGCGCAGCACGTTGCGGCCGATGCGTCCGAATCCGTTTATGCCAACTTTGATGGCCATATTGCCTCCGACAGGGATGATGAAGACAGAGTGAACGGTGAAGACTTGGGAATAAAAATCTTAACAGGCCGAAAGCGCAAGCGGCAAATGATGTGGAAGAGCCTATCCACATCGTATCCCCCTATTGATGTTGAAATGAATAAATGAGCGGTAGCATTCAGAGCTGTTCAACATGTCTGCCCATGGTGAATACTCTCGATCATTCTGAAAATCGCGACTTGCAACAACGGCCCTTTCCCCGGAGCTGATCCGCAAAGGGAGATTTGATGAGCTATTCTTCGTCGATTTGCCAACCAAAGCGAGAGAAAGCAGATATTCGCCATTCAGTTAAACCGGCGTAAGCGCAATCCAGCAGAGTTCGACTTGGATAGGGTGGCTGCGGCTAAGCGAGGATTTTCCGAGGCAGAAATCGATGCGGCAGTGCAGACGGCGCTCTACGCCGCGTATACCAGCAAGCAGCCACTGACTACACAGGCGCTGCTGGATGCGTTGAAGGCGACGGTTCCGCTTTCAACAACCCGGGCTGAGGAGATCCAGGGGTTAAGGGAGTGGGCGAAGACACGGGCGGTGGCGGCCTCGGTGGCCGACGCGAGAGCAAGAGGGGGCATAATGTCCGCAACGGATCACCCAGACCCATTCAGGATTGACTCCCCCTGAAGACGGGGGTACCCTAAAGCCAATGGTAGTTGCTTTCGCCTTTGGGGCGAGCGTCCACGGCAGTTCCACCTCCTACAGAAGAACCGTTTGTTTGCTACAGGACGAAAGTGTCCGTTTTGCGTGCGAGGAACTGCAAGGAAATCCGTCTTCAGGGTTTATCCAGGCATCTAATGCGCGGGAGGAAAAGCGCCACAACTGAATGAAAAAGAGTATCGAGATAAGTCCTAACATTGAGACCCTGTTCGGCACGCGCGATGAGAATTTGCATGTGCTAGAAGACGGTCTGAACATCGCCATCGATCTGAAATCCGATTCCATCGAACTCGAGGGCGCACCGCGAGATGTGGGACGCGCCGAGCAAGTCTTCACCGATTACGATCAACTGCAGCGCTCCGGATTCACCTTCAATAACGGCGACCTGAACAGCATGTTGCGTGTGCTGATGGCCGATCCCAAAGCGACTTTGCGGGGGTTGGCCGAAGCGGGGCGGCAGCGTTCGTTTGGCCGACGTACAGTGCAGCCGAAGAGCGTCAACCAGCGACGGTATCTCGAAGCCATTGAAAAGTACGATATGGTGTT
>DAIMDJ010000089.1:4519-6236 GCA_036725905.1 Terriglobales bacterium | reverse complement strand
CGCCTGGGCTTTAATTCTAAGGCGGTGATCACGGGAGACATCACTCAAATCGACCTGCCCAGTGCACGCCGCAGCGGGTTGCTCGAAGCTGCGGACGTGCTGAAGAAGGTCGAAGGATTGACGTTTGTGTATTTTGACGAAGGCGATGTGGTGCGGCATCACTTGGTTCAGCGGATCATTCGTGCCTACGATGAGCACAAGACACGCGTGGCGGAGGATCGGATGGCTCTGCCGGAATCAGAGTCCAGCACGAATGGTAAGGCGGCTGCGCTGAAAGGGCCGCTGACGAGCAGCGCGATGCCATCCCCAGAACTAGAAAGCAAACAATAGAATCGCGTAAGATTCAGCAGGAGGGCTCCGAGAGCGGACCCTCCTGTTTGCTTTGGAAGCGTTGGCTGCGAACCTTGGGGTGCCAAGAGAATCTTGATTATTTTTCGGAAGCGCGTGGCCGGACTGAGTGAGGCGGCGCTCGAGAGATTTGTAAGGCGGGCCTGCCACGCCGCAGGAGTGAAAGGCGCGGTGGACGTGCTCGTAACTACGAGCCGCGAACTGCAGGCTTTGAATGACCGCTTCCGCAAAAGGAACAAAGCCACTGACGTGCTATCGTTCCCGCCTATGCCGGGGATGCGTAACGAACTAGCAGGAGATGTGGCCATCTCCGCGGAAATCGCGAACCGGAGTGCACGGCAACTGGGACATTCTGTCGCGCAGGAGATCAAGATTCTCGCTCTTCATGGGATATTACATCTTGCCGGCTATGACCATGAAAATGATCGCGGGCAGATGGCACGTAAGGAAACGCGGTTGAGAACTCTGTTCTCATTGCCGAACGGTTTGATTGAAAGAAGCGCGCCGGCTGAGAATTTGAAAAATCGCCAAAGCAGGCGGTTTTATGCTGCTGATCGCCAAGATCGGCGCAAATCCGCGGACGAAGCTTGCCTTGAGCGCAGTCGAAGGGGTGCCCGCGCCACACCAGCACCATGAACTTTGCCATCGCAGTCGCGCTCTTGCTGCTGCTTGGGTTATTAACGCTGGTTTCCTACGTAGATCGTCTCTATACAGAGATCGGAAAGTTCCTTTCCCGCGAATTTCAGGACAATATCAATGCCTTTGAGCAGAGAATCGAGCCGAAACTCCACGTCAGCCGCGCGCGTGCTTCGCTTTCGATGGCAATTCTCACGCAACTTGTGATCGCGGCAATCGGCATGCTGCTGGGATTTGCAGTGTTCCGCGATCGAATGTGGAATGTGTATGAAATTCTTCAGGCCGCGTTGAGTTTGATTCTGATCGTGATCGTGTTCAACCGATTTTTGCCCTTCGTCTTTTTCTCAAGAACCAATGGAGAGTGGCTCGCGAGCTGGACGCTGCTGCTGCGGGGGCTGATCTATCTGGTGCTCCCGGTAACGCTAGTGCTCGGATTTTTACAATCGGTGACTGCGCTCACGCGCGAGCATGCCGAAGAAGCGCCGGACACCCAGGCTGAAGCCGTGGACGCTTTGCTCGAAGCCGGCCAGGAAGAAGGCATTCTGGACGAGAGCAATCGCAATCTCATCCAGTCGGTCGTGGAATTCAGCGAAAAAACAGTGCGCGAAGCCATGAAGCCCCGGCCGGAAATTGTTGCCGTGCCCGCTAATACTACAGTTGAGCAATTCATCGAACTGCTGCGCACCAAGCCTTTTTCGCGTGTGCCCGTATTCGAAGGCACGATCCACAACAT
>DAIMDJ010000089.1:0-4419 GCA_036725905.1 Terriglobales bacterium | reverse complement strand
ATTCCGCAAAAAGGCGAAGTGGTGGAAGAAGATGGATTGCGATTCGAAGTGCTGGATTCCACTGAACGGCGAGTGCAGCGGGTGCGGATTTCACTGGGTCGTCCAAGGCAGATGAAGCTGATCTAGTGTGGCGTGGGCGACCGCGCTGTGTACGCGAACTGAACCCGACTTAAACCCGACTTAAACCCGACGCCTACTCTATGTCCTTTCATTCTGGATTCGTCTGCATTCTCGGTCGCCCCAACGCGGGCAAGTCAACACTGCTGAATGCGATGGTCGGAGAGAAACTGGCCATCATCAGCCCTAAGCCGCAGACCACGCGCAATCGCATTCTGGGAATTCTCGAGATTCCAAAGCGAAAAGGCGCAGGCGGGCAGGTAGTCCTTATCGACACTCCCGGAGTACACAGACCCGACAGCTCGCTAGGACGCAAAATGATGGCGGAGGTACGGGAGGCACTTGAAGGCTGCAACCTGATTTTTCTGATCGTCGACGCCACGCGGAAGTTCGAACAGGGGGATCAGTTCATGTTGGAAATGCTCAAAAGGTCCGGAACCCCGGCATTCCTGCTGATGAATAAGATTGACCTGCTGCGTGGACAAAAAGGAAAGCTGCTGCCGATTATTGATGAATACCGAAGACTGCATGATTTTCGAGAAACCATTCCAATTTCAGCACGCAAGCGGGATGGTCTCGATGTGCTGCTGGAAAAGACGCTCGCAGAATTGCCGCAAGGGCCGCGTTATTTTCCCGAGGATCAGGTTACGGATCAGCCGGCACGTTTTATGACCGCCGAAATTATCCGCGAGCAGATTCTGCTGGCCACCAGCGAAGAGGTGCCCTACGCGACCACAGTAGTAATTGAGCAGTTCGAGGAAGGAGCAAAGTTGACGCGAATTGCCGCAGTTATTTATTGCGAGCGGGAGGGTCAGAAGGCGATCCTGGTTGGAAAGCGCGGGCAGATGCTGAAGAAAATCGGCACCGCTGCCCGGCTGCAGATTGAAAAGATGCTGGGAACCAAAGTTTTCCTCGAGCTTTTCGTCAAAGTGCGGGCAAACTGGCGGGAATCACGGGAATTCGTGGATGGGTTGGACTGGCGCCGGGAACTGGAGCGGCTCGTAGGGAAGGCTGGGATCGAGGAATGAACAGACGAAGAACGGACGTTATGTGATCTGTATGTTGTTCCGAAAACAGGAAAGAAAAACGTCTAGTTTCGCGCTGATGGTATGCTCTTGTACAATCACGAGTCTTGAAACTGCCTCTGTAAGCAGTAACAGCCATGTCCACTGAAACTCCCGCCTTCAGTTTCGACGCGCACAAGCTGGCTCTGAAGCTGAAGATCACGCTGGCAGCGCATCCCAATCTGGTTGATGCTGTGGTCGAGAGCGTCATGGATCAGATCAGAAAAGCACACTGCGCCACAGACAAAGCCGATGCAGTTGAGCTGGCTTTAACTGAAGCGCTAGCCAATGCCGTGGTTCATGGCGCTAAGGCCGATCCTTCCAAGATCATTGAATGCGACTTGATGTGCGACGAAGCACAGCGCGTGCTCATTGTAGTTCGCGATCCTGGCCAAGGATTCGATGTCTCCTCAATTCCCAATCCGATGAATGGCGATCATCTCTATTCCGACCACGGACGGGGCATTTATCTCATCAACCAGCTTATGGATGAAGTGAAGTTTATGAAGAATGGCACGGAAATTCACATGCTAAAACGTTAACTGATCTCGACGAAACGACCTGGCTATTCCTTGGCAGCGATTCCCAAAGTTTTCATCTTCCGGTACAGATGACTGCGCTCAAGGCCCAACACTTCGGCCGTACGGCTGACGTTTCCGTGATTCTCGTCAAGCTTCTTCAAAATGTAGTCGCGCTCGTACGCCGCGCGTGCCTGATGAAGGGTAGAGAACTCATTTCCAGCGGCGCGGCGGCTGCCATCGCGGTGCACCAGCGGCGGCAGATGCTTCCGCTCGAAGCGGCTGGTCGTCGGATTCATAATGACGATGCGCTCGATCACATTGCGCAGTTCGCGCACATTTCCAGGCCAGGCGTAGCGCATAAGGGTCTCAATAGCGTCGTCACTGATCTCCCGCGGCCGTCGGCCGTAGGCGGCGGAGAATTCCTTTAGAAAATATCGGGCGAGCAAAGGAACATCCTCCTGGCGCTCGCGCAACGGGGGAACCGAGAACGGAATCACGTTGAGCCGGTAGAACAAATCTTCCCGGAAGTTCCCACGGGAAATTTCTTCTTCCAAGTCTTTATTAGTCGAGGCGATCACGCGAGCATCAACCGTGATCGGTTCATCGCTTCCAACCGGAGTAAAACGCTGTTCATCGAGCGTGCGAAGCACCTTCGATTGCGTCTTCAGGCTCATATCACCGACTTCATCAAGGAAGAGCGTACCGCTATGCGCCCTTTGGAACTTGCCCTCTTTATCCGTTGTAGCGGCCGGGAACGAAGATTTCACGTGGCCGAAGAGTTCACTTTCAATTAGGTCTTCTGGAATCGCCGCGCAATTCACTTCCACAAACATTTCGTCTTTCCGTAAGCTCTGGGCATGAATGGCGCGGGCCACAAGCTCTTTTCCCGTGCCCGACTCACCATAAATCAGGACTCGGCCGTTGGTAGGTGCCATGAGCTGAATCTGCTGACGCAGGGCTTTGACGGGGATGCTTTCGCCGACGATCAGACTCTTAGGTGTGAGCTGCTTTTTTAGGTCCCGATTTTCCTGCCGCAGACGCTTCGAGTCGATTGCGTTTTTTACGAGAATTAGAGTCTTATCGACAGAGAGAGGCTTCTCCAAAAAATCGTAAGCGCCGAGCTTGGTGGCGCGGACAGCGGTCTCAATGGTGCCGTGGCCGGAGATCATAATTACTTCCGGAGCATTCTCTATTTCCCGGACCTTTTCAAGCGTCTCCAAACCATCCATTCCAGGCAGCCAGACGTCGAGCAATACCACGTCAAAGGGCCGCTTGCGCAAGCTCTCGATGCAAGCTTCGCCGCTTTCGGCAACAGAAGCTTTGTAGCCTTCATCTTCGAGTACGCCCTTGAGTGATTGGCGGATGCCGGGCTCGTCATCGACGATAAGAATGTTATGCATGTTGCGGGCTGGCAGGTACCGTCAGAGATTCGGGGGCGAGCGGCAGTTCTACAACGAACCTTGCACCCACAGGCTGGTTCTCTTCCACACGAATTGAACCGTGGTGATCTTCGATGATCCGGCTGACGATCGCGAGGCCAAGCCCGGTGCCACGTTTCTTGGTTGAAAAATAGGGCAGAAACAGGCGCTCCTTCAGTTCCTGAGTAACTCCGTGGCCCGTATCAGCTACGGTGATTTCGACCGCGTCGCGGCTGGCCACCAACGAAGTGGAGATGTGGATTTCGCGTACCAGCGCCCCTTGCATGGCCTCGGCGGCATTATCCACAAGATTGGCAAGCACACGTTTCATGGCTTCAGAATCGGCCATTACCCTGGGCAGATCGGATCCAAGAGAAGTCTGCACCCGAATGTTGTCGAGGCGGCCATTGAACATTGCCAATGCGTTCTCCACGATTGAATTGATATCAGCCGCCTGGGGTTGTGCCGTGGGAAACCGCGCCAGCGTGGAAAATTCATCAACCAGAGTGCGAAGTGTCTCTACCGCTCCGGCAATCGTCTCCGCGCAACTATGTAAAACCCGAAGAGAAGCAGTTTCGGGACGAGTATCGCGTTGCAAGTGGCGGCGGATGCGCTCGGCCGAGAGCGCAATCGGAGTCAGAGGATTCTTAATCTCATGCGCGACCCGGCGGGCAACTTCGCGCCAGGCTGCCTGTTTTTGTGCCCGGAGAAGATCGGAAAGATCTTCAAATACGACCACATAGCCTAGCTCTTTGCCGGCATGCTGCAGTGTCGCCACGGTCACTGCCACATTAAACTTCGAGCGTTGCAGAGTAATTTCCATCTGGGTGGTTGTCATGCCCATGCGATCGGCCCGACGCAATAGAGGTTCCAAGTCTTCCAACACGTCGGGTGGGAACACATCAGGAAGAGCGGCACCAATGAGCAATTTGGGAGCTTCACCGGCTCTTCCAGGCGTGAACATGCGCAGCAGGGCATGATTGACATGTGTGATCCGGCGATTCGCATCAAGTGAGAGCACGCCTGTGGGAATGCTTTCGAGTATGGTTTCAATGTGCCGCGAGCGTTGCTCTAGCGTCATGTTCGCAGCACTGAGATCGCGGCTGGAAGCCTCGATCTGATGGCGGCTGGATTCCAACTCCGCGGCCATGCGGTTAAACGAGCGCACCAGATCGCCAATCTCGTCGGCGGCGCTGACCTCAACGCGGTAATCGAGTCTTCCGCGGGAAATCTCCTGTGTGGCTTCCGCCAGCGCCGCCACTGGGCGCGTCACCAGCTTGGACAGAAAAAGCGCGAGCC
>DAIMDJ010000088.1:4256-8519 GCA_036725905.1 Terriglobales bacterium | reverse complement strand
CGAAAAGGCGGGTGGCCACCTTCGTTCTTTGAAGGGTGGGATTCCACGGACGCCTCTATCATGGGATTCCGAGTCCCGCTGCACAACCCGCTAGACGCCCGAATCTCTCATTGGGGCAGGCCTTTCCCTACCTTCGTTGCAGGCACAACGCACCTTAAACTGCAAGACAGTAATGCCGTTGGATTGAGGCAAGAACCAAGTCAAAATCCCAGGTGGCTCACAATCGGGAATGCCCACCCTTGGCGAAAAACCGCAAAGGATGGGCCACGCACCGCCCGCCGACGGGAACGATAGGCGGGTGGCCCACATGTGGAACTCAAAAGTAAATCTCAAAAGCAAATCCCTTGGGTGCCCGCATCTCGCGATTTTCGAGAAGTGGGGCCCGACCATCTCCACAACACACGATGCAACGGAGTATTTCCGGGAAAGGTTCTATACGTTGAGCGGGGTCCCACGTTTGCCAACCCCAGGCAAACATGGGCCACCCCCCCGGATTAAAATGAGTGATCCTCTCTAGAGCTATACTCCCGCGAGATGTGAGCCACCCGCCAAGCGCTACTCCTTGGCGCCCATGATCACGAGCCAGAGCATGGTCGCCACCTCGCCTATCATGAGTGGCTGAGCGTAGGTAAAGACTTTGTCCTCATACTGTGGGAACAGTAAACCGGTAAAACTGAGGGCCAGATAGCCAAAGCAGCCGGCCATCAGCCAAACGCCCAGGAAGCGGGGCAGAAAGCGCGACCTGTACACCAGGAGGCCGAATGGGATGAGCCACAGCCCCCAAAATATCTCGTTGGCCAGATCACCCTGGTGGTGCAGGCGGAGAAACAGCATGGCGAATGCGTCGCGCTGCGGCTTGTCAAATACGGTCAAGAAATCGCCGCCGCGCGCGAACAGCAGGGCGGCAGCGTCGTTCACTGTGTTGAAAAAGAATATAGGCACTTGCATCAAGCTGCCCAGGATCACCATCAGCACAGCGAGCGCCTGGTCGACTTCCTTAAGCAATCGATAAAGAGCTAACGGAACGAAGAGCCAGAGGACGCTGGCGAGCAGTTGGCTCACAATGCCCAAGCGAAAGAGCGACTCGTGCGCCACGATATTGTTTGCCGTCGCGGTCGCGTTCCCATGCACGATCAAGATTGTGGGTATGTAGAGGAGGCGCACGACGCCAACCATTGAGGCCAAAATGTATAGGAGCCCTGCGACTCTGGCGTTCTTGCTGAGCGAGGTCATGAGTCCTCCATTATGGGGAGTCTGGCCTCATAGTACGTAAAAGCACGCAAAAGAGTTCAACTGGGCGATGCTTACAACGCGCAAACGGTGCGCCATTGTAGACGGGTGGCCCACATTTCCGCGTGAACACAACTTCCGAGAGTGTTCGCTGGCGTATGCGACTGGAATCCTGGCCGGGCCCCACTTCTCGCAAAGAACGCGAGAAATGGGGCACCCGATGCCTCAGGGGCTAAAGCCCCCACTGATTTTGTGCGACTTACGCGGCGCTGAAGCGCCGCTCTACCACGGTGTAGCAGGCGTTAGTGAGTTTTTTCCGCAACCTGTTTAGAGTGCAGGGATCTCGAGCGAGCTTTTCAGTCGAGACTCGCCAAGTACATTGCAACCCGTTCTGGCAGCTTTCTGTCGGGTCAGTACTGAACTTGCTGGCAAGAAACAGGTTGATATGGAACGCGCTAAGACCGACCTGCAAGAGCATCGGTCGATATGCTCCTTCACAGCCAAGGTAAGACACTTGAGCCAAGTGCGATTCCAGGTGATGCGATTCTGCTGAGGTCGTCAGGGCGGCAAGAACTCGGGCTGGGCTAGACACACTCGGACTTAAAGGTGTCGATCTTCCTAACTGCGGTGATTTGACAATTTTACGGGGAACGACTACTGTTGAACATGAGCGAGCAACTTTCTCTCACTCTTTCAGATTCCCTGAACTAAGTCAGCCCATCTGAAGTTTTCCCTCTTAGATTACCTGCTCAATCGATGGAGGCTGATCTATGTTTGCTCGCAATGTCGCGCTGCGCCTGAGGCCCAATACTTTGAATGAGTTCACGCAGATTTTTGACTCCCAAGTAATTCCCGTTCTGCGCAAACAACCCGGGTTCAAAGACGTAATCACCTTTGCGATGGCCGGCGGAACAGACGTTGTCGCCATCAGTCTATGGGAGACCAAAGAACATGCAGAGGCTTACAGCACGGCGGGTTACCCCTTAGTTCTTAAGAGCCTGGAACCGATACTGGACGGGAATCCGAAGCTGCGAGTCTCCGACATCGTGAACTCGACGTTCCACAAAGTTGCGGATGGCATGGCCGCCTGAAGAGTTCTTTGCTACTGCCTGATGACTGAAAGCGCCGTACAGGAGGCATCGAGACCATGGAGACAACGGTTCAAGTCGGAACTATTCTCATTGAGAATCGTCCGCTCATAATGCGGACCCTAAATTTGGAAAGCGAGCCTTACTCAGGACCGTGGGGAGTACTTCAATCTCTCACGAGTTCAACCTTGGATCAAAAGATCCGCAGTGCCGGATGGAACTGCTTCTTCATGGCAGCGGAAGTGAAGGGCACTGCGTTCGGTCGTCTTGCGGCCAAGAGTATTCAAAGAGCGTTGAACCGGATTTTCGTAAACGTGCGAAAGCTGGACTTCAATTGCCTCGAAGTCACGAAAATAGAGGAGAACCGCTTTCTGGGCCTGCCTTACATAACGGTTTGTGCACATTCGCGGCATATTCAGCAAGGCTGCCTGCTGGAGTCAACTGATGAGCGGAGTAACTTCAAAACTAAGATGAATGGTCATGCTGGCGCTATCTTGTTCTCACAAATGCGACAAGCGGAATTGCCTGTTGGAGAAAGGTAGGGGCCGACGAGGATCTCGCTGATATATCGGCAAGCCTCCCTGGACTAGAGACAATGTGACTGACTCATCGCACCTAACGAAACGCATTACAGCAATTGAAAGCGAGGGAACTATGAAAAACATTTATGTTGGCAATCTACCCCACAGCACCACCGAGCCACAACTCCGAAGCTTATTCGCGGCACACGGGGCAGTCGAGCGGGTGAATATTGTGATGGATAAAGATACCGGGCGTCCGAAAGGCTTCGCATTTGTCGAGATGACCGAGGCCAGTGAGGCAGACAAAGCATGCCTAGCCCTGAGTGGAAGCGACTTGGGCGGACGCGCATTGCGAGTGAATGAAGCCAAGGCGAAGCGACAGTAACTAACGAAACATACGAAACGTGAAACTACATGAGTGCCCCAGACCTGTATATCGCTGCGGTGGTAACCATGATGTTCGTGGGAGGGATTGTTTTAGTCATACGGGAGGCCCGCCACCAATCCATGGTGAAGAAACAATGGGGTATCTGTCATGACCGAACCCACCGATGAACGGTTCGCACTCGTATGTACGCGTTCCGAGCTCGTTTGATGACCGATGAAATGAGGATCTGATGCTTACAACAATTATGAAGTATGTTGCTATTGCGACATTGCTCGTGGGAATGTTCTGGTGGCGCATACCGGCCAACCTGAGGACTTATTTGGATTTTGCTATCACGGCAGGAGCTGTGTTCGTGTTGGTGCAAGCGTTAAATCTTCGCAAGTACTGGTGGGTGGCTGGCTTCGTCGGCATAACTTGTCTTTTCAATCCAATCCAGCCCATAGGATTTTCTTTCGAGACCCTGGTGGCGTTGCAAGTAATGTCGGCGGCTCTATTCGCTGTGTCACTGCAATTGTTGAGGACGAGCCCCAGGATGACCATTGCGTCGATCACCGAGGCCAATCCGAGAACCGAGTCGTTGTGACTCTGCGGCAAAATTAGAAACCTCGATGACATGTTCGATGAGTTGAGATGACTTGATCCAAGCTGAGAACCGGGATGGGCAATACACCTTGCGAAGCGGACGACGCTAGCCCTTGGTAATTAGCCGCAAGCAATCAATAAATATATTCTTGTACAATTGAAGAAGAGAGGGTCTCTGACACGCGACGAATCCAAAGCTTCCTACGCCATCGTCCGCTACAACGGCCGGACCTACGAGTCCGGCGGAGTGGTCGAAGTTGTCAAGGGCCGGCAGAGCGCAGAGATCACAATTAAGCAATTCGAAGCCCGTCAAAGCTCGGAAGACCGGCAAGTGGGCTGGCGCTACTTTCTGGAAAAAAGCAAACTGATGGCAGGAACGGATCCCGCAGAAGCCACACACCTTCGCCAAATGGAATTGGAAATTCGAGAGTCCGAAGCATTGGCGGGCCGCTCC
>DAIMDJ010000088.1:0-4156 GCA_036725905.1 Terriglobales bacterium | reverse complement strand
AGCACCTGCTCCGCGAAGTACCCTAAGCGTGACGAGAGGCTCCGCCGCCACACTTGGGACAGGAATGAAACTCCTCGATGAATCCGCCCAGGCTCGGATCGGTCGGACCCGCATTTTTCGTGTCGGTGGTGTACACAAGCTTGTCGCAGTGGTGATTCATTTCCACTCCGCAGCTCGGACAAATCATCTTGACGGCAATTTTAGCCACGGCAGCCATCCTCACGTTTTTTAGATCAGTCCAGCGATATTTGCTCACGACCCTGGCGCAACGCCTTAGCCATCCAGATCAGTTCCCTGAGAAATTTATCTGTGCGCCGGATGTAGGAATCATCGAGGAGTCTGCCGTCCTCGGCAAACACTTTCTGCACGCTCGAGAAATTCACATCCCAGAAAATCGTAACCAAACCCAGTTCTCGCATCACTGGCAACAGGTTTTCGATCACTCTTGCGCCGCCGAATGGTCCAGCCGATACCCCCACAATGCCGACAGCCTTATGAATATATTCTTTGAGGCAACTGTCCAGGACATGCTTTAGAAGGCCCGAATAGCCATGGTTGTACTCCGGGGAGACGACGACCAAAGCATCTGCCTTGCTCATCTTGGCGGAAAAGTCGGCGTGCTTGATGGCCTCTCCCGCATCGTTGGTGGGCAGTGGAAGCTTTGCGATATCGATGAGGTCGGTCTCGACGCCCGCGCACTTGCCCAGTTCCCCGGTTACAAGGCGAGCTGCGTGCAGGCTCATACGCCCCATTCTGGCGGTACCGAGAATCACCGGGATGAACAATGGACGACTTGCTTCCATAAACCTGCTCCTCTGTTAAGGCCTGACTGCATCAATGGGCCGAGTGAAGACAGCAGCCAGCGCCGTGCCTTCTCCAGTGCCTAGGCAGACTTCTTTATCGCGGCACTTTGGAACTCGATGATCTTGCCCCGCTGTTCCAGAGGCCCACGCTGTCTCTTCGGTGGTTTGAAATTCTGCGGAACATAAAACTGAATCAGTCGCGCCATAGTAACCTCTTCCGAACCGAGCATCAAATATCGTTTACCCAGCTCGTTCTCTAAGCGTGAGATTCGGATCGCTGGGAGAGGTGACAGCTTTTATGAGCAGAGAAAGCGCTGGTTGGGCCAGCACACCAAGAAAGCACATACGCAACACATGTTCCAGGTTCTGACCATTGGACTAATATATTTAGCATCAGAGGGCTTCGCGAAATGAACAACCAGATGAGAACTGTGGCCAAAGTCTGGGGTGCTGCATGTTTTGCTATATGTGCCGGGTTGGGGCAATCAGAAACAAGCAGTTTGTCAGAATCTCTTGCTGCCGTCTCAATACCAACCACAGCGGCTCGGCCGTTGCATTGGGTAAATCAGCACGAGTGCGATGGGGCAACTAGCGTCGTCAAGCGCGTTTGCATGCAGGGCGATTCGCTTTGTCCAACCGCGCCGGGCGACTATCAGCCCACGCCCGCTGGTCTGAACCAAGCGATTACGGACGCAGAGAACCTGCGCGTCCAGAACAACCAAGGAACACTCATTCAGATTACGGCCGGCGCGCACATTGAGATTGTGGGATCAACAGACACAATTCTGGCAAAAAATTCCGGCTATAGCGGCAGCCAGTGCATTGTTTTTGAGTCGTCCAATCCCCTGCCAGCCGGAGTGCGAGTGGGAAGCGTGCAGATTGCGTCTGTCTCTCGAAATAGCAATACGGCTTCAGTCACGACTTCGCAGACCCACGGTTTGAAAACCGGAGATGTTGTTGAAGTTAAAAATGTGACCGGCTCGATCCAGAACTTCAATGGTACTTTCCCGGTGACGGTGTTAGGTCCGCAGCGGTTCGCTTACTCGCAGGCCGGGCCCGCTGAAGCTGGAATCGTTACTCCGATGTTCACAGTCGCGACCGGACCGAACACTCTGGCACAGCAGAGAGCTGCGCATATGTACACCATCGAAAGTACGACCGCTGACACACATGCGATTCTCACGCAGCCGGGGGCGCACCATTATGTTTGGCATGATGGTGAAGTCGCGACAACCAACACTAGCGCTGGGCAAGGGCAGCCGCTGGTGATTTTCGGACCAGATCCTGCAGCTAAGACATTCGCCCAAAATGGCAGTCACATTGGATTCGAGCATATGTATGTTCACGGTTGCGCTGGGACGGTTCCGACAACAATTCCGATCTGGCCAGAGCCCGTGCCCTGCGGCAGCGCGATCGCGAGCCTGAAAACTGGCGTACGCCTGAATTGCTCATACTGTTGGGTAGTTAACAGCTTCTTCGACCAGATGCAACAGAGCGGGATCGACTCACACGCGCTTGGCACGTACGATGGACAAGGCCCATTCAAGATTGTTAATAATCATCTGCGAGGCGGTGCCAGTACGCTACATTTCGGTGGCACGCCGCCAAGCATCCCGGGACTGGTCCCGTCTGACATCGAGATCCGGCTGAATACGGTTGACCTGGATCCGAACTGGTTTTCGCTGTCGCATTGTGGCCTGACCGGCAGCAGAAACTGGATGCTTTCGGATCGCCTGGACATCAGAAATGCCAGAAGGGTCGTCATCGAGGGAAATGAATTCTATCAAGCCTGGTGTGATGCCGGATCGGGAACTATCATCCTGATATCTCCCGTTGCGTGCAGCTTCGCCGGTTGCACGGGAGGAAATCAATCCCTCGTAACTGACATTTATTTTGCCCATAACCTTGTCGCGCATAGTTACGGCGTATTCCAAGTTCTAGGCCGGAGTTCGCCTCATGCGGGCGGGGGCCTGAGCCAAGTTACCCGGCGAGTGGACATCATCAACAATCTATTTTGGGATCTCGGCGTCCCCGGATACGGAAGCGGCCGCGTTGTCGAATTGGGCTTGTCCAGCGGCGGACAGACTTATAGCTGCGGCGCGACGCGAGTATCAAATGTTGCGAGCGTGACGGGTTGTGCATGCCTAAGCACGAACTGCCCGGTCACGGGCATGGGGGCCGGCGATTGGGTGTTAACCAGCTGCACCGATCCAAGCTTCAATGTCAGCCGTGTTCCAGCCTTGACGTCGAATCCGAATACAAACGGGCCGGTAACATACAGTAACCCTGGCCCAGATGTGCCCATCACCGCCGCAGTGGGCTGCACGCTTTCCAATTCTCAGGGCTGGCCGAGAAAGTTGAATTATCGGCATAACACGATGGTCGCGAACGGAGTCACAGCGGGGGTTTTGTTTGCCTCCGATGGAGATGGCCCGAACGCATTTTTCCCGCGCGATTTCACGATGATGGACTCAATCTCGTCGAACGCGGCAGGGGCAGCTACGGGATTGGGATGGTCTTGCAGCGGCCGGACAGATGGCTCAAGGTCCATTTACTCCGGACAGTGCTGGGGCATCGGCAGCCTGAATTTTAATCATTTCGTGGCGGAGGGCAGGAGCGACTCTATTAACTATTCCGAATATGTGAGCGGACAAGAAATCTATCCGGCAGAAACGTTGTTTTTTCCTCGGCAAAACGCATGCTCCGGCACTTATGATGCGAGCTGCCTAGGTTACGTGGGAAATTTTGCCACTCCTAACCCCAGCGATTATCACGCGTTTGCTCTCTGTGAAGGAGCCAACGTGTCGTGCACCGGGCGAAGCTTTTACGCAGGCGCCGCGAGCGACGGGACTGACGTTGGTGTGGATGTGGGCGCAATCGATAATGCTAGGTTGAAGTCGCAATTCAATAGCAGCAGCTATCCACAATAGTTGGCAGTGCAGGCAAACCGCGCGGGCCATATTGCATAGATCAATCTACTGCTGCGCCGTTCCTTTCACCACAAGCCCAAACGGGAGCTCTTCTCCTGATGCAAGCTTCACGGCGGCGGAAAAGATCCAGTGGTCCTGGTCGTCTTTGGAGAGAGCCGGTGCCGTTCCAGCCGGCTGAGCCAAGCTCAAAGGACCGGGATGCTTGGTTCCCGTGGCCGTTCGACTTAGAGCTACGAGATCCTGGAATTTGAAACTGGCATTCGGATCGGCATCGGATGCCACCGGAAGGAGGAGCAGGAAATCGCGGTTGGGAGCTACACCGAGGTGGTTTCCGTCGTTGGGAATCAATGCATAGCGTAGCGTGTAGTACCCGGCGGGAATCGCCTGGCCACGAAAATCGCTGCCAGTCTTCGGGAAACGCAG
>DAIMDJ010000087.1:0-8542 GCA_036725905.1 Terriglobales bacterium | reverse complement strand
ATGGGAATGAGCCGGCTCATCGTGATCGCATGTTTCGCGGCTGCGGCGTGGGGTCTTATCCTGGAGGGCAATCTCTCGGCAGCAACGGCAACACCTACGCCTACACCAAGAGCGACGCCGAGGCCTAAGCCTACGCCACGGCCCCGTCCAACACCGGCGCCGCGCCCTACTCCTAGAACCACACCTACCCCAACCCCCACTGTGACGCCGACGGCCACCCCGACAGTGACTCCAACCGCAACACCCACGGCTACTCCGACAGCCACGCCGACTGCTACCCCAACGTCCACGCCGACAGCTACTCCAACGCCTACTGCGACTGCAACCTCCACACCGACTGCGACGCCCACGGCTACCCCGACTGCGACACCGACCCCAACCCCCACGGTGACGCCGACGGCCACCCCGACAGCGACTCCAACCGCAACACCCACGGCTACCCCTACACCTACAGCGACCCCAACCCCAACGCCAACAGCGACGGCGACGCCAACGCCGACACCTGCATTCGCAAGCGACAACTTTAACCGCCCTGATGGCGGATTAGGCGCAAACTGGACTGCCCCGCCGGCAGCCGAGCAGACACTTTCTATCGTCAGTAACCAAGTCGCTGCGAGCGTTGAGGGTTTTCATTGTTATGCGTTCTGGAATGCTAATTCATTCGATGGGGATCAATATTCACAAATCAAGGTCGTTACTGTAGGTGATTGGAATGGGGTTATCCTCAGAGCTAAAGCTGCGGTTGATGAGTTCTACCTGGGAATTGCCCGTGATGGTAATGGCTTTGATATTTACGCCCGGGACGGTTCCGGTTATCATCTATTGGCACATAACTCATCGACGGCTCAGGTTCCCGGAGATTTCCTACGACTAGAAGCGGTTGGTTCAGGCCCGGTTAATCTTACCTTGCGCTACAACGGCATAGCAATGCTGACCTATGCCGATTCGACGTATAATTTCACGGGCGGTAGTCCAGGGATAGGGATGTTCTCGCCAGGCACCAATTTGAGGTTTGACGACTGGGAGGGCGGGAACCTGGGCGCGGACACTCAACCCCCAAGTGCCCCTGGGGATCTTGTGGCGAGGGCATTGGGTGTGAGCCAAGTCAACTTGAGTTGGACCGCGTCAACGGATAACGTGGGAGTGACAGGCTATCTCGTGGAGCGGCAGGATCCTGGAAGCGCGAATTTTGTGCAGGTGGGGAGGAGCACCGGCACAAGCTACAACGACACGGGATTGGCAGCGGGTAGCAACTACAGTTATCGGGTGCGGGCAACGGATGCGGCACAGAACCTGGGTGACTATTCGGCGGTGGCGAGTGTGACGACGCAGGCGGGCGTTGCGGCTACTGATGATTTCAACCACGCGGATGGGGGACTCGGTTTGAACTGGGCGAAGCCGGTGCCGGCATCGGAACAAACTTTGGTGATCGCCAACAACGAGGTGACGCCGGACATCGAAGGCGCGCACTGTTACGCATATTGGATCGGGAACATGTTCAGCCAGGATCAGTATTCCCAGGTACGGATTAGCAATGTCGGGCCATGGAACGGCGTGATTGCCCGAGCCCAGCCCATCATCGACCGATTCTATATGGCCTTTATATTTGGGCCCAACGACTACCGCCTCTATTTGCGGAAGGACGGGCTTTATTATGACCTGAGCAACGGCAATACGGAGACGTGGGTGGCTGGTGACATCATCCGATTGGAGGCATCAGGGTTGAACCCGGTTCAACTGACGTTGCTCCGAAACGGGAATCCGGTTTTAACTTATACGGACACGACAGAGAACCTAACTGGAGGGAGCCCGGGCATCGGGATCTATTTGCCATCCGGGGATCACCTGGCGATTGACGACTGGGAAGGTGGGAATCTCGGGATGTTCGGGATTCTGCTGCCGGAGACGCAGGAGCCCAGTACGCGCGGGAATCTTGTGGTCACGGCCTTAGGCGTGAGCCAAGTTAAGCTGAGTTGGACCGCGTCAACCGACAATGTCGGTGTGAAAAAGTATGAAGTGCAACGACAGGACCCTGGAAGCACGAGTTTCGTGCGCGTAGGAACGACTACAGGAACGAGCTATGCCGACACGGGATTGGCAGCGGGTAGCAACTACAGTTATCGGGTCTTGGTGAGGGATGCGAGGGGGAGCCAGAAAGAGTATTCGGGTGTGGCGAGCGTGACAACAGCTTCACCAACGATCGGTCCTCGTGCAGCACGATGACGAGGGGGACGAACCCCCGCGACCAACGGACAAACCATCGCTAACCGTTTGTTTATCTAGTATGTCATACGACGTGCACGAACGAAATCATACTATCAGCAACATGGCCCCGCGGCTGAACGCTCAACCAAGCACTTTGCGGAACCTCGGGACCTGCCGTTTCTGCGGGGCCGGGCTGCGACATACGTTTGTGGACCTCGGCATGTCTCCACCTTGTGAGGCTATTCTCGAACGCGCACAACTGAACCAGATGGAAGCCTTCTATCCGCTGCACGTGTTTGTCTGTGATCAATGCTTCTTGGTGCAGCTACAGGACCACGTGGCGCCGGAAGACATATTCACCGAGTACGCGTACTTCTCTTCCTACTCAGACAGCTGGTTGGCACACGCAAAAGCGTACACGAAGCTGATGATCGAACGTTTCAAGCTAAACGCCCAAAGCCAAATCGTGGAATTGGCCAGCAATGACGGTTATCTGCTTCAGTATTTCGTAGAGGCTGGTATCCCGGTCTTAGGCATTGAGCCAGCCGCGAACGTTGCCAAGGCTGCAATCGCCAAGGGGGTTCCCACACTGGTGAAATTTTTTAGCGCTGAACTGGGTGAAGAACTGGTGCGCGACGGCATGCACGCTGATCTCTTGGTCGGCAACAATGTGCTGGCACAAGTGCCTGATCTTCGGGGCTTCCTAAAGGGCATGAAAACCCTGTTGAAGCCGCAGGGAATAATCACGTTGGAGTTCCCCCATCTGATGCGGTTAATTGAGGAGAATCAGTTCGACACTATTTATCACGAACATTTCTCCTATTTTTCCTTCCTGACTGTGCAGAAGATTCTTGCGGAATTCGGCTTAACTGTCTTCGACGTGGAAGAACTGCGAACGCACGGCGGCTCATTGCGAATTTATGCGCGGCACGAGCAGGAGGATTCTCGGCCGGTGACTCTGCGCACCCAGGAACTTGCAGAACGAGAAGAGAAAGCCGGTTTCACGCGGCTGGAAACGTACTTTTCATTTGCAGAAAAGGTAAAAGAAACCAAGCGCAAGATTTTGGATTTTCTGATTCGCGTGAAGCGGGAAGGGAAATCGGTCGCTGGTTATGGTGCGCCCGGCAAAGGGAATACATTGCTCAATTACTGCGGCATTCGCAGCGACTTTCTCGATTACACGGTCGACCGAAACCCGTACAAGCACGGAAAATTCCTGGCCGGAACACACATTCCGGTATTTGATACCGGCAGAATTCGTGAAACGAAGCCCGATTACGTGCTAATCCTGCCTTGGAACCTGAAAAAGGAAATTAGCGAGCAGTTGTCCTATGTGCGCGAGTGGGGTGGCAAACTGGTGGTGCTGATTCCGGAGGTGGAGATCTATTAGTGCTTTTTCGGGAGACAAAGTTGCCGGGAGCTTTCGTCATCGAGTTACAAAAGCATGAAGATGAGCGGGGTTTCTTTGCGCGCGCATGGTGCCAAACGGAATTCGAAGCGCGCGGCCTGAATCCGCGAACCGTACAGTGCAACATCTCGTTCAACAAGCTGAAGGGCACGCTTCGTGGCATGCATTATCAGATTGCTCCCTGCGCCGAAGCAAAGCTTGTGCGCTGCACACGAGGGGCAATTTGCGACGTGATCATCGACCTCCGCCGTGAATCGCTAACTTACAAGCAGCATGTCTCGGAAATGTTAAGCAGCAACAATTACAAGGCGCTGTTCATTCCGGAAGGATTTGCGCACGGTTTTCAGACGCTTGAGGACGACTGCGAAGTATTCTATCAAATGTCAGAGTTTTATTCATCTGAGCATCAGCGCGGTCTACGCTACAACGATCCCGCATTCAGAATCAATTGGCCGATAGAGGCGACCGTGATTTCCGATCGCGACCGCAACTACGAGGACTTCAGAGAGTAATAATGTCCGCCAGAACCACGGATTTCTCCAGCCTTCGCTTTAAGCTTCATAACTCTTCGCTCGGCGACGAGATCTATTCCCTGATCCGTGAACTTTATCCCATCTGTCGCAGTATTACAGGTGAAGGATTCCGCCAGACGCTTGGCCGCGTACGAAAAGAAATCCCTCTGGAGGTGCATGAAGTTCCCAGCGGAACCCAAGTATTTGATTGGACCGTGCCAAAGGAGTGGAATATCCGCGATGCCTACGTGAAGAACAGCCGCGGGGAACGGATTATCGACTTCAAAAGCCACAACCTGCACGTAGTCAACTACAGCGTTCCCGTGCATCGCAAAATGGCACTGGCTGAATTACGTGTGCATCTTCATACATTGGCTGATCAGCCGGACTGGATTCCTTACCGCACGTCCTACTACAAAGAGAGCTGGGGATTCTGTTTATCTCATAACCAATTGCAAACGCTGCGCGAAGATGAGTACGAAGTGTGCATCGATACCACACTTGAAAGTGGATCCTTGACGTACGGGGAGTGCTACCTTCCGGGCGAGAGCTCGGCGGAAGTTCTGATCTCATGCCATGCCTGTCATCCTTCACTCTGCAATGACAACCTCTCAGGTCTTGCGATCGCGACTTTTCTTGCGAAGTATCTAGGCGAAGCCGAGCTGCGCTACTCGTACCGCTTTCTATTCATACCTGGGACGATCGGGGCAATTACGTGGTTGAGCCAGAATGAAGACCACGTGAACGCTGTACGACATGGCTTGGTCCTGACGTGCGTCGGAGACCAGGGACATATCACTTATAAGAAGAGCCGCCGAGGAGATGCGGAGATCGATCGCGCTATGGCGCACGTGCTCAAAAATTCAGGTTGCAGGTACGACATTGAAAATTTTTCGCCGCATGGCTACGACGAGCGCCAGTATTGCTCGCCGGGATTTAACCTGCCTGTTGGATGCTTTATGCGTACACCGCATGGAAAATTTCCGGAATATCACAGCTCTGCCGACAATCTGGAGTTAATGGATCCGACCAGCCTTGCGCATTCGCTGACGACATGCTTGTCGGTCTTTTACGTTTTGGAAAACAATCGATCGTATTGCAATCAGAACCCAAAATGCGAGCCGCAACTAGGTCGCCGTGGGCTATATCGCGAAATGGGCGGTCGCGACACAAAGCTCCAAGAAACCGCGATGTTATGGGTGCTGAACCTGTCCGATGGACAGCATAATCTGTTGGATATTGCCGAACGATCCGGGTTAGCTTTTGAAACGGTTCATGAGGCGGCTGGCCTGCTGCTGCACCATGGCTTATTGAAAGAAGTTCCGGCGCGATACTGATTCCGGCTTATGACGCATCTAGCTAATCAAGTGGCCGTGGTTACTGGCGCAAATAGTGGAATCGGGAAGGCGATCACTTTGGCCCTGGCTGCGCAAGGCGCGACAGTTTGTCTTGTCGGCCGGAGAATGGAGGCATTGCAGCTAGTCGCCCAGCAAGCCTCGAATGGTTCCGCGAGCTACCAGGCGGATCTCGGGCTTGATTCGGATATCACAGAGCTGGTCGCGAACCTGAAGCAGGACGTTAAGGGCGTCGACATCTTGGTTCACAGCGCCGGAGTGATTCGGTTGTCTTCCTTTGAGTGTGCCAGTCCGGACCAACTGGATTGGCATTACAAAGTGAATGTGCGTGCGCCGTATCTTCTGACTCAGGGCCTGCTGCCGATGATCAGAGCACGACAAGGTCAGATCGTGTTCGTGAACTCAAGCGCTGGCCTTCGCGCCGGCGCGAAGGCCAGCCAGTATGCGTCAACCAAACATGCCTTGAAGGCGCTAGCGGATAGCTTGCGCGAAGAAGTAAACGCAGCCGGCATTCGCGTAATGAGCCTGTTCTTGGGGCGGACCGCCAGTCCAATGCAGGCCATGGTCCATGAAATGGAGCACAGGAAATATAGCCCGGAATTACTAATCCAGCCGGAGGATGTAGCAGCGGTTGTCATTAATGCCCTTACGCTGCCTCGAACTGCTGAAGTTACAGAAGTCAGTATGCGGCCCTGCATGAAGTCGTACTGATCGCAGCGAGAACTAAAAGACATAGACGTGATTCAGGAGAATAGATTATGAAAGTGGTTTTGTTTTGCGGTGGTTTCGGCATGCGCATGCGCGAATATTCCGAAGCTTTGCCTAAACCGATGGTGCCGATTGGATATCGGCCCATCCTTTGGCATGTAATGAAGTATTACGCCCACTATGGACACAAAGACTTTATTTTATGTTTAGGTTACAAGGCTAACATTATCAAAAAGTACTTCCTCGAATACGACGAGTGCGTGTCAAACGACTTCGTTCTCTCCCACGGAGGCAAGAATGTTGAGTTACTGAGTAGCGACATCGATGACTGGAATATCACATTTGTGGATACAGGACTTACCTCGAACGTTGGTCAGCGCCTGAAAGCTGTGCAAAGGCAGCTTGAAGGAGAGGAGATGTTCCTTGCCAACTACACCGATGGCCTTTCGGATGTGCCGCTCCCTGCAGTCATTGAATCTTTCAAGAATAGCGGAAATATCGCTTGCTTCGTGGGTGTGAAGCCGCGGGCTAGCTTCCATCTCATCACTATGGAGAACGGTGGCGCCGTCACGAGCATCGAGCACATCGCGAAGTCCGGGGCGCGGATGAACGGGGGATTCATGGTGTTGCGGCAGGAAATCTTCAGTTACATGAACGACGGAGAGGAACTCGTAGAGGAACCGTTCCGGCGGCTCATCGACGCTGGCCGACTGATGGTCTATCCACATGACGGCTATTGGGCGTGCATGGATACTTTCAAAGAAAAGCAGGACCTTGAAGACCTGTTCGGTCGAGGCAGTGCGCCTTGGGCAGTGTGGAATCATCAGCACGAAATCAACAAATGATTTCGTGCAATCTCACTCGCGTGAAGCGGGTGCTATTCCTAGGGGCGCACAGCGACGACATCGAGATCGGCTGCGGCGGGACGGTGCTGCGGATGATTGAGCAGTCTAAGAGCATCGAATTCTACTGGCTCGTGCTGTGTTCCAATCCGACACGCGCCGCGGAAGCAAAGCGCAGCGCGAACGCGTTCCTTGGGCGTGCGCGCAAGAAGACTGTCGTGATGAAATCCTTTCGAGATGGATTCCTTCCCTACCTCGGTCCGCCGGTCAAAGAGTGCTTCGAAGAACTCAAGAAAGTCTTCACGCCGGATGTAATCTTCACGCATTGCAGGCACGATCTTCACCAAGACCATCGTCTGGTGTGCGAGTTGACGTGGAATATTTTTCGCGATCACTTCATCCTCGAATACGAGATCCCAAAATACGACGCCGATCTGCGTTCACCGAATTTCTTCGTGCCGTTGAGGGAGACCCATGCACGGAAGAAAGTGAAGAGCCTGATGCGGTACTTTACCACCCAACAGAATAGGCAGTGGTTCTCGGAGGAATTATTTTACGGCCTCATGCGGCTGCGGGCCGTCGAAGCCGCCTCAGCCACCCGTTACGCGGAAGCTTTTTACTGTCGGAAAGTGCTGCTCGGGACAACGAATCAAGCCGCGTAACAGGCGTGCGATAAATTCGCCGTCGTTGAGTTCTACCCATGCATGACTACGTAATCATCGGAGGCGGGATCGTTGGATTGGCGACGGCTATGGCTGTAGGGAAAAAGCATCCCAAGGCGAGGATCCTCGTCCTGGAAAAGGAGCAGGAGGTTGCGCAACACCAAACTGGGCGAAACAGCGGTATCATCCATGCAGGTATTTATTACAAGCCCGGAACTCTGAAAGCGAGGTTCGCCCGGGAAGGCAACCGCTCAATGATCGAGTTTTGCCGCGAGCACCGCATCCAGCATGAAGTCTGCGGAAAGGTGATCGTTGCCACCAGACCGTCCGAACTTCCACTGCTCGAAAGCTTGTTTCAACGCGCCCTCGATCACCGGCTTGGCGCTGCACGCCTCGCGCCCGAACAAGTGCAGGAAATTGAGCCACACGTGCGCTGCCTCGCCGGCGTCAGAGTTCCATCAACGGGAATCGTCAACTACCGGGAGGTTTCTGCGAAATATGTTGAGCTGATTAAATCACAGGGTGGAACAGTCCAAACCGGCATGCGCGTTGACCGCTTGCGCAAGGTGAATGGGATTCAAGTTATCGAAACAGCTCACGGAGAGTTTGAGGCCGGATTCGTTATCAATTGCGCCGGCCTGTTTAGCGATCGCGTGGCTCGCTCTGGCGGTCTCAATCCGGGTGCGAAAATCATCCCCTTTCGTGGCGAGTACTACGAGCTGATTCCCGAAAAGCGGTATCTCGTAAGGACCCTAGTTTACCCAGTGCCCAATCCCGATTTTCCATTCTTAGGTGTTCATTTTACGCGCATGATTGATGGCTCAGTCCACGCCGGGCCCAACGCCGTGCT
>DAIMDJ010000086.1:0-8554 GCA_036725905.1 Terriglobales bacterium | reverse complement strand
AACTTCAGCACCTGCTTGATGCGCACGTCGCCGGTCCGGAAGGCGAGGGTGTCGTCTGCGGAAGAGAACGTCGGAAACCAGTATTTCCCTATCTGCTCGCGCCAGGTGGCGAACTGCGGAAATAGATTCTCCTGCACTTTCTTCTTTTTTACGATCCGAATGTCGGGGACTGATTTGCCTTTATTTTTCACGATCTGGAAATCCTGATCGTCCACCCAGAGCCGTCCTTGAAAATAGCGTTTACCTTTTTCCAGTCGCTTGGGCGCGATGTCGAACACAAAGCAATGCAACTCATCCACTTTTTGTTGCCCGACATAAAGCAGGTTGTATTGCGGGAGCTCATCGCTGCTGATGGTGAATGAGGCGCGGGTCTCGAGATCATCTACATCTTCGGGTGACAAAACGATGCTGGATTGGGGCGCGAGCACCACGGTTTTCACACGTTTGCCCTGCACGTAGCTGATATCTGCAACCTGGCGGTATTCCCCAACCACCTGGTCGCCATCCATCGCCTGGAATTGCACCGACTGCCGGAACGTGTACTGCTCACGCAATTGCTTCCACTCTCTTTCTTTGGCGGCGAAGCGCTCAATGATTGCGTTTGCAGTGATGTCTTTGGGTTGAGATGGATCCAATTCACCATCTTGTGCGAGTGAAGCGGGGCAGAAGCAGACGAAGGCTGCGAACAGCGCGGCGAGGATCCGCCGCAGTTTCCAGTGCCAGCGGACGCGCATGGCCGATTAGTTTAGCGAAAGCGAGCGACAGATGTAAGTGGGTTTGCTGATGGCCACATGCTGCGTAAGAACTCTGGGTTGGCTATTTGGGAAGGGCGTCAGTTTCCTGGCGCCGGTAAACCCCTTTAAGTTTTGTCATTCCGAACTGCGTTAGCGGTGAGGAATCTGCTTTTCACGAATTTTTCCGCAGCCTGATAAATTCTTACTGCGGCTGATCCGGCTTTTGGGCTGGCGGCGCGCCCGGCACTTCCTTTCCTTCGTAGGTGACCTTCACCTTGGAGCGGAAGCGCTGATAATTCGTATATTTCACGATCTCGCGGATGTGAACATCCTGATTGGAAAAGTGCAGCGTGTCATCGGCTTTGGTATAGGTGGGAAACCAGTACTTGCCGTCAATCTGCTCGCGCCAGGTGGTGAACTTGGGGAATAGATTTTCGTTGGATTTCTTTTTGCGGATATCGGGGACGGTCTTGCCGTAAGTTTTCACGATCTGGAAATCGTGATCATCGACCCAGATGCGCCCCTGAAAGTAACGCTTCTTGCCTTCGATTCTTTTGGGAGCGATATCGAACACGTAGCAGTGCAGTTCGTCTTCCTGCTGCTGCCCAGCGTAAAGAATGTCGTACTCGGGAATCTCGTCGCTGGTGAGGACGAAAGGCAGGCGGTTCTCGATGTCATCGACATCTTCTTGCGTCATCGAGATGCGCTGAAGCGAGGACTCGGGCGCATAAACGACCGTTTTGACTTTGTGGCCCTGATCGTCAAAAGTGACGTCGAAAGTTTGTGCATATTCACCGTCTATCGTGTCCCCGTCGACGGTCTGCACTTTTACTGTTTGGCGATAAGCGTACAAATCCAGGGCTGCCTTGAATTCCTTTTCTGTCGCCGCGAACCGTTTAATGACTTCGTCCGCCGTAACTCCCTTGGGCTGGGCGGGATCAAGCGGTCCTTCCTGAGCAAACGCTTGCAAAGCAGGAAAGATGACAGTAGTGGCCACAAGCAACGCGAGACGCGACTTGAATTTCATAGAGATTAGTGTAGTGAACGGCAAGAAAACGTGCTGAACACTGCTGCCCTCCCGCATCCATGCCCTCTCCGCTCAGGGGGCGGGATACAGGAGAGCTGCAGTTCTGCCTATAAAATTAGATGCGATGAAAACTCAGGAGTTGCCGGGAAAGTTCGCGTCCCGAGAGAAGCTGCTTTGTTCGAACGAAACAGGCGGCCCGCGCAGGAGGAATAGATCATCGAGTGTCCCTTCGAGCCGAAAGAGACTTGTAGCTCAGCCGCTCTGCGCTTACCTGCGGGTTTAGCGGCCAGAATGACTGCAACTGGAATGGCAGCGTGCTGGTCCCGGCGGAGGCGCTGCCTTGAATCTCAACCGCGCCTTGCGCGCCTCCGCTGGAAGGCTGAATATTCACGAGTCCGGAGCGATCGGACAAAAGAGATCCGTGTGACGATGCGATAATCACCGGCGCCGGATTCGGGTTGATAACAATTCCTCCGATTGAGATCACAGGCGGAGTAGGCGCCAAGCGAAATACGACCTCCTGGAAGGATACAACCGCGCCAAGCACAGGGTTGGGAGGGGTAGCTGAATCGGTCGCGCGAACGATTACCGGTCGAAAGTTCTGGCCCACCGTCGAGGCTTGGTTTCCCCCCGATAAGGCTTCCAGCTTGAGTGATGAAGCTGGCACGGCAAATGCCGAGAAACTCTCGCAAGGCTTACTGCCGGGTTGCACGCAGGCGCTGACCTGTACATCTCCGCCGAGAGCCGGAATATGAAGAGTGGTAGTGGCGTACCCGTTGGCGTCGGTCGTCGGATTTGCGGGATTGAGCGTGGCCGATCCCTTCATGACCTGAAAAGTTACCGTGCTTCCGCTAACGGGCGCACCGTTGGAGAGAACGCGGGCGGTCAGCGGCATATCGAGGGTTGCGCCTTGAGCAATCCAGGCGAATGGCGAGGGAACGGAGATGTCCAGAGAAGATGATGTGGCAAGTAGGGTGGTCTGCACCGATTGCGGACTCAAATACGATGCTGGTGCGAGTACTGCGCTAATGCTGATGGTTCCGGCGGTAAATGGCGTCACGCGCGTGGAGGCTTGCCCGCTTTGATCGGTGAGAACAGTGCAACTGCTGGCGCCGTTGCATGCGGAAAAAGAAACGGCAGGCGTGGCAGTGAAGAATACGCTGGCGCCGCTCACCGGAGTCACGCCATCGGCTGCGACCACCCTTATGCGAATTGGGTTTACCGCTTCGCCGCCGACTGGAGTTGCCGGGTTTGATCCTGCGACCAGCTTGATCGTGTCGGTTGGACCAGCTCCGTAAATGAGGACATTCGCCATGGCGGAGGATGATCGCGTTGCGGGATCAGCTAACGCTAGATTCTGTACTCCGTCTGCCATCGCGGGGGCGCTGAGAATCACCTGATTCGCAGAAGCCGCGAGCACTGCTGCATTCAGAGTTCCGGCAACAGCAACAGTGTTCGCGCGAAATCCCACGCCTTGGACAGTGAGCGGAGTACCGCCCGCTACACTAGCCCGGGCCGGACTCACGTTGTCGGCATAAAAGACTCGAGCGCGATAGCGGTAGTCAGGGCGACCATCTCCGCGGTAATCGAAGATTCCGAGCCGGAAGGTAGTTGCGGCTTGCAAGATGGCGTCGAGTCGTGTCATGCCGAAAGTCAGGGTGTTGAATGCCAACGGCGTGTTGGCTGGAGCCGGAAAAGTTCCGGGATCAGACAACCCCCACATACCGATCACGGGCTGGGCTTTGCTTTCGGTGATGGCGCGGGATTCGTCCAGAGCGGTGACTTCAACGGAGAGAGTCCGATTATTCTGTCCGGAGAAAAAGAAATAATCAGAGTTGTCGCTTCCGCTAAGCGAGCCGCCCCAATTTCCACCCGCAGGCAGCGGCGCAGGAGATGAATAGCTCGTGGGCTCGAACCAGTCCTGCTCCTGAATGGTGCTGTTTTGCATGAGGATGTCCTGCGCAGTGTCACTGCCCAGGCTCGTAGTCACAATAATGGGTTGCGCGGTGCCAGAGGGGTGCACTTGCCAGGGCCCGTAGGGTCCAACCAGCTGCGACCATGTGGGATCGACCGGCTCCACGGTTAATTGATATTGCGCGCTGCTGGTGCCATTTGGGATCTCCAATCCGGCGAGGTCGAAAAAACCTTCAATCGCCGGATCATCGGAGCCGAAGCGATCGAATCTTTGCCCAGTGCTGTCTGTGAAACCAGTCGCCGGATTCCCGGCATTTCCGTGGAACAAGAAGCCAGAAACTGAAGTGGCCACAGAAGCACCTGAGGGCTGGCCGCTGGCGGGATCAATCCATCGGGCTACTACGTTTACACCCTGCATAGGCTGTGCTGGCTGGCCGTTCGAGTCTACAAAATAAACTGAGCCGTGAATGCGGACGGCACTGCTTGACAGAATTTGCTTGCCCGGAAAACTCGGCTGATTCTGAGCCGTCACGGGATACAGGCGCGAGATAGCAGCACGGTCATCCATTTTGGGTTGATCGGCATTGGGGAAGCACAGCGAGATGGGCACGCAGTTGATTGGGTCGAGCGCGTGCATGATAGTCAATCCCGCAAAATCACCCGACGTGGGCGCAGGAGTGCGCGTAAACACATTGACGTTAGCTTGCGACCAATCCAGCCCCAAAACTCGGCCCACTACGCGCACCAAACGATATTTCACGTCGGGGATTTGATCAGAAGTCTGTGCGCAGTTTCCGTTGAGGACGACCACCGCGTGCAGCAGATGGCCGTCGGTGCTGAAATTATCGACGCCGCCGAATGCCGCATTGCTGAAGCAGGATCCCGCGTCGCCAGCACCCTGCCCTAGGAGCGCGCTCGTGACGCTACCATCGGCATCGTAGACGATTCCCACAGGCGTGTTCACCGCGGTGGGAAGAATGTCGGCGGGCATAGTGACAACGCCGTTGGTTACGGAGACATTTGTGCCGTTTACATCCTCGGCGAGATGCCCGGCTAGCGTCGATGAAAGTGCTGCGGTCGGAACCGATGTCCAGCGGCTGAAGGCGTCGGCAACGAAGGAATCGGCGTTGGCACCTGGGAGCAAGGGGCTGAGATCGCCCTGGTCGGTGTAGTAGTTGATTATCCCCTGTGACCATGTGAGTGGGGTTCCTTTTGTGCTTGGGTCGAAGTAGCTGACGCCCGCCACGTAACGCGGGCCGCCTGCCAGTGCGGGTTGTAGAGCAATTACTGAGAGCACGACGGAGAGAGCAACACAACTGAGCAGCCCATCAATTAATCTTAGAAGCATTTTGCTTCGTGTACCTTCGTGTCCTTCGTCGTTAACGAACCTGCTCATGCTCGTTCTCTGAAGCATGCAGGATTGCATGGGCAAACTCTCGAGGGCTGACGCGGGATCTTCCGGCAAACTGCGAATGTGGGCGGTTGGAAGACAGAGACTGGCGCTGCGGGCCGTTGATGTGGATTTTCCCGGCGTGATCTACTGCAAATCGTCCAAGTGGGCCTCCGACGGGACTGGTGAATCCCAGTTTGCTGACCGGATAGAGAAAGAGGAGTACCCGCTCGCCAGGCCGGTAACGCTCGCCGGAGTCCCACAGGCCGGACCACTCACGGATGGTGAGAATCTCCCCAGCGCGAACGCCTCGAATGGCCTGGTCCACACGAAAGCTGACTTGCGTGAAAGCAATCGCGTTTTCACCCGCGGTCGTTCTCTGAATCTTCAAGACTGTTCCGGAGAAGATGTATCCGGAGTTGCGAGTGAACTGATTAAAGTTATCGACCTGAGCACCCGGCCTGCGCTGTGCAACCGCGAAAATCGCAGGCAAGAGCAAGAAGCTAGTGACGGCAATTTTTCGACGGAGAAGTCGCATCGCATTCCTTTGTGAGCTGAAGTCAATACCGGCGGGGAGCAGAACGATGCTAGTCAAAACAGGAGTTGCGGGATGTGCGGAGTGTCACAAAAGGATGTGACGGGTGAACTTTCCCGAAGCGGGAAAATCCGAGCGAGAAGGTTTTGTACGCTATATTCTGACGTGCCGCTGGGCCGAGAGATGCGCGCCCGTCAGCAGCAGCAACCCGGAGAGGAATGCCCAAAACATGAGGCTCACAGACAGCGCAAAAGGACCGTAAACCTCCTGAAAATCCAAGCGGGGGAGCGCCAAAATGTAGGCATACTTCAGAATCTCCGATAAGAGGCCCATGATCACCGCTGAGGGAACAACACTACTTGCGGGCACTTTGCCGTTGGGCAGCACCCAGTAGATCAGGAAGAAAATTGCGATGCTGGCGGCGATAGCGAAGATTTTCATAATCAGAAATCCCACCAGCCTGAGAACAAAGGCAGCGTGCCCATGCAAGGACGATTCCAGCAGGGCCACGTTGCCGGCAGTGAGCGCAATGGAGAGCAAGGCCAGGATGCCGCAACTACACGCCAGCGCGAGCGCGATGAGCTGATTTCCGAGATAGGAACGATTATTTGGGAACTTCCAAATACGATTCAGTGCCACCTCAAGCGGCATGAAGATTCCAGTGGAGGTAATAAGAAGAATCACAAGAGAGACGATCTGGGCGCGATGGCGCGCGCCCACCAGAGCATTTAAATTCCGGATCACGAATTCCTGGCCGGCGGGAAGAAAGTCCCGCAGCAGTTGAAGCACGGTTTCGTACATGACGGTGGAATGGAATACGCGGCGGATGATGGTCATGAGCAAAAGCACGAAAGGGAAGAATGACAGGATGGCGTTGGCGGCAACCGAGAAAGCAAACGTATGTACCTCGGTGCGTAACAAATATTTCACCGTGGATAGCACCAGCCCGAAACGGGAATTGGGTGCCGGCCAAGTGGCCGCAGCCGACTTTGTCGGGACCGAAAGACGGTAGCGATTTAGCATTTTGTTCCCATGCTATCAAATAGTTGCGGGCCTTCTTTTAAGTATCACTCCCATTTTGAGACGAGAGCCGCACGCGCCTGTGTTTCCACCTCATGAAAATCGCTTAACTGAAACGTTTCACTCCGCACATTTATCTTCTTGCCAGAATGTATGTTCCTGAATATTATCTTCTGCTCGTTGCTGAAATTTAGCAGTGAGATGTAGGTTGCGGTTGATCTTTTGTGTCTCGCTGTCAAAAACTCGCGCCAACCAGGACGGGCTCCGGAGCTTTGCGCCGCACATTCCAGTGTGGGCGCAAGACTCAAGGTGCCTTTCTTGTTGCGGGAGTTGGGAGCCACGGACTTCAACTGGGTTGTGCTTCCGCGTTCTTTAAGGGGGGTTGTTGAAGCAAGAGCTTCGCGAAGAATCGGAAGTTAATCTACCGAGAAGCGAAAGGAGTAATTTGTGAGAGAGAAGGGCACAGTAAAGTGGTTCAACGGAGCGAAAGGCTATGGTTTCATTCAGCGCTCTACCGGGGAAGACGTTTTCGTCCATTTTTCGGCCATCCAGGAAAATGGGTATCGCACACTCAATGAGGGCGAAACGGTGGAGTTCGATCTGCTGAAAGGTCCCAAGGGCTTCCAGGCCGCGAACGTTGTCCGCGTGTAAGCAGCTCCAAGAAACCACAATCGGCACCCTCTCAGCTTCCCCTGAGAGGGTTTTTAACAGCAGGCAGGACTTTCTCCCGGTAAACTTATACGTTTTGTCATTCCGAACCGCTTTAGCGGTGAGGAATCTGCTGCCGCTAGTTTTTCGCAGCCTGTAAGAGCTAGCCGCTAACACTGCTTTACTGGATCTCCAGCGACACCAGGTCTCCGTCGGCTTTTCCGCCGGCTCTGTAGTTGATCGCGACGGAGCGGTCTTTCCAATCGCAAGAGAATTCGTCGGCGCCGATCATGGTGATGGATTTGTAGTCCTCGGAGCGGAGTTTCAGAGTCTTCTTGCCGGCGACAACAGTTAAAACCGCGATGGGTTCCTGTGCGCAATCCACGCTCACGAGTTTGCCTTTCAGGAACTGCACTTTTCGTTTATCGATTTGTGACGCTGCTGGCCCTCTGAGTTCGTGCTCGCTGCTAGGTTCTTCGCCCGTATCTGCCGTTTCTTGCTTGCTGTGTTTTGGCTCGTCTGGAGGCTTTGGCGGCACCGATGCCACTTCGGTTTGCGGCAGCACGCCGTATTTCTTTAACGTAGGCAGGTTTTCCAGATTTTTCTTCGCTGCCTGCGCAACCTGCGGATTTTGACTAGTCTTCAGGTTCTCAAGCAGGGCCGCGGCGTCATCCCATTGCTTCGCTGCCATGTAGACTCGAGCCATATTCAGCGGATACGTCTGATTGCGCGGGCTCAGCTGTGTGGCGGTTTTCATCGCCTCCATCGCAGAGCGAATTCCACCTCCCTCAAGTCGCGCCATTGCGAGCAAGTTGTAGGCCTCGGCGAAATCGGGATCCCAGTCGAGGACGGCGCGAAGATCCTGAATCATGTTTGCCAGACCACGAAAAGATTCGCCAGTCCCCTCTCGCTGACGGTATTTAACCAGCGCCTTGTAGTAATGCAGCCAAGGATCACGGTCATCAAGCTCTGTCGCCTTGTCTAATTCTTCTGTGGCTTGATCGAATTCCTTTTTCTCCATGTGATCCCAGGCCAGGGCACGATGTGCGACGGCATTCTCCAACTTTGGCTGGCTAATGATGGATTGAAGCTCCTTCACGGCCTGCCCGCGGTGCTCGGGCAGGCGCAATGCCGCTTCGGCGAGGAATGCCTGCGCGTCTGCTTCTGAAACGGGCTGGACGCTTGCGCCGATTTCTTCAGGGCCAACCACCGAGAACTGATAAATCTCGCCGCTGGCATTTGTGGTTCCGGGGCGATTGGCGGCGTCTTCAGCCTGGAACAGCGGG
>DAIMDJ010000085.1:0-8689 GCA_036725905.1 Terriglobales bacterium | reverse complement strand
GCTTGGAGGTCGCGAATTTTGTCAATAAGCGATTCGACGCTGGTCGCATCCATCTTCTTGCCGTCGCCGGACCACCAGTCCTGGCCGCCTTTGGTTAAGAAGTAGGCCTTGGAACCGTCGTGTATTTCTATCTTGTCGGGATCGCTGAAGCCGAAATCGAACAGCTTTTTGTTGCGGAAGTCATCGAGCTTTTTGTAGAAGCCCTGACCAACGTCATTTGACGCCTTGTACACGCCATCAACCACGCTCGATTTCGCGTAATACTCGTCCTTGTTTTTGCGTAGCTCGAGTACTTGTGTGCCTGAGTCGGTTGTGAGTTTTGCAATCGCCACCCGAGCGCCGGAGGTGAACGCCGACGCAGTTTTCTTCGAATCCGTCTCGGAGCCGGATTCCATTTTTGCGTCGGTCAGCTTGCGGAGCAGCTCATCCACCTGAGCGCTGTCGGCTCGCAACGGCTTAGGCCTGAGAATCTGCCACTGATCCTTGTTGCGGCCGAATTCGATGATTTGCTTGTTGGCCGTGAGTTCGATGCGGCTAATTTTGTCGGACTCAAGCGGGAGCAACCGCTTGTCGCGCAAATCATTCACGCTTTTGTCCAGAGTGGTCTTGTTGTAAGCCGCAAGTGTAAATACTCGGGGATCGCCTTCGACTCTCACGTAAGCACCGTTATTGGTCGGCGTGTCATCGCCAACGAGCAACTGGTGCGTCTTACTGTTTTTCTCAGTGACGCCGATTTGGAGCGTGGGCTCGCTCAAACCATACTGGTTGAAGTTGCTTGCCTTCTCTTCGACCAGTCGATCGGAATTGAGGGAGGATAAAGAAGAAAGCATGCTGGAAACGGCAGACTGATCGGCACCCAGCGGCTTCGGAGCGATGACCTTCCAGTTGCCGCCGTTATCTTTCGTGAGCGTAACCTCCTCCCCGCCCTTCTTCTTGATATCGATCTTGTTGATATCCGCTTCGTTGAGCGTGAGGATTTTGGGAGGAGTTTCGGCGGAAGCTTGCGTGGTCTCCGACGGCATGTGGTGATTGGACCAGTAGAGCGCTCCGCCTAGCGCAGCCAGAACGACGATTGCGACGATGAAGCCGCTGAATTTCATGTTTTATCGTTTTTAAAAGAGGCTGCTGAAAGCACCTCTTTCAATTCCTTTATCTTCTTCGCCACCAGACCGCAACGCCAGCCACAACCACGAACAGCGGCAGTAGAAATTGACTGGTAGTGCGCACCCAGGTGAGTTGAGCGCGGGTCATAGTGATCCGGCGATCATCCTGCTCTTTCGGGCGGATGGAAATCAGGTCTTCGTCCGAGGAGAGCCAGTTCATCGTGTTCAAGGCCAGGTCGCGGTTGCCATTGAAATTGATGAACGAGTTGGCTGCCCACGATGAGCTCCCCAGTACGACGAAGCGCCCCTGGGAGTTTTCCTTTCCCGTGCGGTAGGTACCAGCGGCGGCGATGGTCAGCGGACCTTTTTTGTTCTTCGGGTCATTTGGGTTAACGGCGGGCGAACTCAAATTCGTGGTTGCCAGACTGGTATCAGAGGAGCCGAAGAGTTTTTCGACCGTCGTCTTGTCGCTGTTCTTAATCTCCAGTGATCGTGAAAGCGGAAACCCGGTTGCCGTCCCTTTCATCTGGCTCACGATGGGGTGCGAATCGTAGCTGGAAACAAGCGCCACCTGAGGACCCAGACCTACGAGCTGGCCGATTGGGTTCATATCCAGGATGAGGTCTTTTTGCAGGCTCACGCCCCAGGTTTGCAGCAGGCCAGTTAATGCATCGTTATCCGCAATTTCAGATCGGCCGAGCTTCAGCGGCGGATCGAGCATGAACAGCGCGCGCCCACCATCCTCCACATACTTCTTGATCGCATCGACTTCGGGCGGCTGGTAATCGCTGCTGGGACCGCCCACAACTAGAACAGTGCAGTCGTTGGGAACTTCGGCCTTCTGCAATAAGTTGATCGATCTTGCTGTGTACTCGTCCTTACCGAGCAGGTCTTTGAGGTGTGAATAGCCGGTCCGGTCGGTGTCATCGATCTGGTGCTCACCACTACCGCTCACGAAGCAAACCGTGCGGGTGTTGTTTTTGAGATCGCGAATAAATGCGCCGGTGATGCCCTCTTCGGTCATGCTCTTGGCTTCTTCTTTTTTTGCGCCGATTTGCACTATGGCGGTCGGATAGCTCTTGATGCCGGCCTCGCGGGCTATTTGGGGCTCCTTGTCAGGATCGACGTATTTGACGTGAACTTTGGGCGACAGATTTGTGTACTGATCGAGCAGATCTTTGCCCTGCTGAAAACGCGTGGACTGATTGAAATAGGTGATGGTCGCGTCCTGCTTCAGTCCCTTGGCGATTTTCGCAGTCTGATCCGACAGGCTGTAGCGCTTGTTCGCGGTCCCGTCATAGGTCTTGTTGTACCGGTCCGCGAGAACGTTGGCCACCACGACAATAGCGACCACCACCAGAATATAGATAATCGCGTAAGCCGCGTACTTGGTTTGCCTCGCTTTGAGCAACTTTGTGTTCACTTACGACCTCCAGCGCAGAGATTCCAGGGAGCGGGTAGTGAAGAACAACCCCAGGAATATGACAGTTAAATAAAAGATGGCATCTTTTGAATCGAGCACGCCTTTCGCGAAGGATTCAAAATGGGTAACCACAGACAAATACGACAGAACTCGCGCCCAAGTGGCGGTCTCGTATCCGCTGACCCATTCCAGCACCCACAGCAGCAGGCAAACTCCGAAGGTTGCGGCGCCAGCGATGATCTGGTTCTTCGTCATCGTCGAGATGAACGTGCCGATAGCCAATAACCCTCCGGCCTGGAGTAACAGCCCGAGATAGCCAATCGCCAGAGGCTTCCAATCGGGATTGCCATACTTAAAGAGGAACGCGAAATTCAGTGCGGTAAACAGCAGCAGGCAGGAGTATAGCGTCACCGCCGCCAGCCACTTTCCGATGATGACTTCGATGTCGCGGACTGGCGATGTAGCCAACAACTCGATGGTTCCAGTGCGCTTCTCTTCCGCAAAGAGCCGCATCGTTATCATCGGGATGAAGAACAGCCCGATCACGCTGACGTTCGACAACAGTGGCCGGATAATGTATTCGTTGAGGTTCACGGGGAACGTCTGGCCGCTCATTTGGGCTTCCATGGTTCGAATCACAAAGTAGCCCAACGAATTCCAGAAGAAGAACCCGAAGATCACCGCGAACATGGTCAGCAGCAGATAAGCGATGGGTGAAACGAAATAACTGCGGAGCTCTTTTCGGCAGATTATCCAGATATTTCTCATTACTGTGCTCCCTTGGCTGCGAGTTTCTCCGGTTCAGACGCAGCTTCCTCTCTAGTCAATTGCAGGAAGATCTGCTCCAGGCTCATAGCCGCGGAGCGCAGCTCATTCAGATCCCAGCCGGACTCGACCACGGCACGAGCGAGATCGCCGCGCACGAAATTCTTCTGGCTTTCGATCTCAAAAATATTGCGGCTGTCGCGGCTCTCTTTTAACGACACACGGCTGACGCCCGCAACCTGCTCCAGCCTATGCTGGATGCTGGCCGAGTCGAGTTTGCCATTGCGGCCAGCCACCTCCACCAGTACCGACTCGGCCCCGCGGGCGCGGCTTTGGAGGTTCTGCACGGTATCTGTCGCCACCAGCTTACCTTTGTTGATGATGATCACCTGCTGACACGTCTGTTCGACTTCGGGAAGGATGTGCGTGCTGAGAATGATGGTATGGTCGCCGGCCAAGCCCCGGATGAGGTCGCGCGTCTCGTTGATCTGCTTGGGGTCGAGACCGGCGGTGGGTTCGTCAAGGATGAGCACATCGGGATTGTGGATAATGGCTTGGGCCAGGCCCACGCGTTGGCGATAGCCTTTCGACAACCTGCCGAGGAGTTTCTTCTTCACATCGGCGATGGCGCAGCGCTCGCAAACATAATCGATCCGCTTGCTCAGCTCCGCGCCTGAGAGTCCTTTCAATTTGCCGACGAATGAGAGGTACTCCGCAGTGCCCATCTCCGGATAAAGCGGCGGCATTTCGGGCAGATATCCGATGCGCTTCTTGACTTCGAGAGGCTGCTCCAGCACATCGAAACCTGCGACCGTAGCCGTACCGGACGTGGGCGGCAGAAAACACGTCAGCATGCGCATGGTGGTTGTCTTGCCGGCACCGTTCGGTCCGAGAAAGCCGACGATCTCGCCTTTCTGAACCTCAAACGAGATGTGGTCGACAGCAAGATTGCGCGCGTACTTCTTGGTAATTTCTTGAACTCTGATCATATAAGTTTGTCGCGAGCCTTAAGGGGCACAACGTTGAATCGATCCCTGGTAGAAAGTTCGAAGTTTCTTCATGTTAAAAAGCAGAGGCCAAGAATGTCAATTGCTATTGGCAGGAAGAGCGCGAAATCGTAGGGGCTTGGTACCGGGTTTTATAAGAACCGTCTTCATACGGAGACATGCCCGGGTGTCGTGCCTCCCCAGGGAGCTACTGCCGAGACAGAGCTAGCCTTGCGGCGTGGTATCCGCACATTCCGTGAACTCCGCCTCCGGGCGGAGTAGATGAAGAACAAATGTAGATATCGCGGGCAGAAGTCGCATAGCGCCGCCACGTAGGGCGAAAGAGGAATTGTCGTAGATCGCTGGCGCCACCGCCAATATCACCTCCGACGAGATTCGCATCCATTTTTTCCAGTAGGGCGGGAGAAAAAACTCGACGGGCTAAGATACACTCGCGAAATCCAGGCGCGAAGCGTTCGATTTGGTCTTCAAGTCTGGAAAGCATGTCGAACTCGGAACCGTTTGGGACGTGGCAGTAAGCCCAGGCCGTATGTCTCCCGCCCGGGGCTCGCGTGGGATCAAAAAGACTGGGTTGAGCCACCAAAACCATGGGGCGCTCTGCATGCTGTCCGAGGCTCACAGCTTTTTCCGAAGCGGCGATCTCGTCAAAGCTTCCGCCCAGGTGCACGGTTACGGCTCGTAGGCATTCGCGGGCTTTCCATGGAATCGGCCTGTCCAACGCATAATCCACTTTGAAAACGGCGGGTCCATATCGATACTTGGCCAATTGACGACTGTATCCCGGTGACAACCGCTCTTTTGCTAATTGGAGCAACTGCCGAGGGGTGACATCGCAAAGTATGAAGTCATAGCCAGGCAGTGCGTCTAAACTCACAATGCGCCGCGATGTGGTGATTGTGACACCCAGCTTCGAGAGTAGACCGCACAGGGCGTTCGTGATCGCTTGTGAGCCTGTGCGAGGAATCGGCCATCCTACTGCGTGCGCAGCGGCGCCGAGCAAAAGACCAAATGCAGCGGTCAAAGGCTGATCGAGGCTAAGAAATGAATGCGCCGCAAGCCCGGCAAAAAGTGCTTTTGTCCGTTCTTCGCGAAAACGGCGCACCAGAAACTTCGCGGAGGGGAATCCATTCAGTCCCAAGCGCGCCAGCAACAACGGGTGTCGCGGGAGGCGGGGCATGGGGCCGAGAACTTCCGAAGCCAGCTCAGCCCATTGCTCAGCGAAGGGTCCCATGAGTGTGCGCCAGGCGTTGCCATCGCGCTCGAGCGCAGATTCAGCATCACGGAGATCGCGTTCCAACATCACCGCCGTTCCGTCGTCCAGAGGATGCGCCAGCGCTGCAGGCGAGTAAATCCACTCGAGCCCATAATCGCGCAAGGGCAGTGCGGAAAAGAAGGGCGATCCGACTGCCAAAGGGTGGACGGCCGATCCGAAATCGTGAAGGAAGCCGGGGAGAGTTAGTTCAAGAGTGCGCGCAGCGCCGCCGGGGATTGGCTCTGCCTCAAACACGTCCACCTTCATGCCTGCCTGGGCGAGCACGATGGCCGCCGCAAGCCCATTTGGGCCTGCGCCGATCACGCATGCTCTACCGTTCATCGGAGAGCGCTCCGCATTTTTGTGTACACATCACTGTCGGGGCGAAACCGTCGGCCACTCGGTGACGCTGATTCTGCCATCAGCCTCGCGTTGCAAAGTCGGAGCATACAATCCAACCAATTGCCGGTGCCACCACATTCCGGTCTGCCGCTTTTCTGCCATGGTGGTGAACCAGTATTGCCAGAGCACTGCACGTACTTGGGTGGGTGGCTGGCGCGGAAAAGGATTACCTGCAAAGAGAGCGAGCACATCGGCATCGTTTTCGAGCAGTCGCACCTCGGTATTGGGCACAATTGGATATTCACGCCACGAGCCGAGTGAGGCGAACCACAAGTTCCAATCGAAACGCGGCTGATACGGCGCGTAGATGCCCGGCGGCTTGCTCGGGTCCTGCGGCTTATAACGAAAAGGATACGCGACCCAATTCTGCCGATCCTGCGAGCCCTGAAACTCGATCTCGTAGCGGCCGCGCGTCATCACCGCGAAGAGTCCGTATTGATTTGCAATTCGAAATGGTTCCAACGCAGACACAGGCGCAGTTGGCAGCGGCAGACGTGGCGAAAGCATCCAGATCAGTTGCACGGTCGTCGAATAAAAGATCCAGCAAAGCATCACGCTCACCAGAGAAAGCTTCACTGCTCTAAGCTGCAAACCAGACGTTTCCTCCCACGTGCGCGTCTTCTCGGGCGGGCTCGAGTCACGTTGGCTCAACCCCGCTTTCCACCTTCGCAGAACGAACGGCACAAGGAATCGATCATCGAGCAGCAGAAACCCAAGCGCTAGGACAAGGTAATTCAAGAATGTGTAATTAGCCGTGAGAATGACACCGATTTCCCATGGGGTGACGATGAAAAAGCATAGGATCCGCCAGCGCCGAGGCAGGAACAGCATCCACACCAGACCCAACTCCAGCGCAAGCGTGGCGTATGCGCTCGAAGCATGAAACCAGTGCGGCAGATGCTGCACATACCAGCCGATCCAAGTGGGCAACGGCCCATTCTGGTAGTACTCGTCCATCGCGGTCAGGTTGCGCCACTGGGGATCTCCGCTGGCGATCTTTGCGATGCCCGATTCGAAGTAGATGCGGAACCACTCCCATTGCAGAAGGAAGAGACTGGCGCGTATTGGCGGACGCACCGCGCCCCAGCCCGGGCGGATACCCGGAGGGGCAAAGAAAAGCGAGATGAATCCAGCTTCGAGCAGCATACCGTCTGACTGATAGCCAGAAAAATCCTGTGCCGCGCTCACGAACGACAAGAAACAGGCGAAACAAATCACGAGCATCGCGCGCGGCCAGATATTCAAGACAAGCAAGAGCGATGCAAACATCCCCATCCAGCACAACCCCAGCAACATATGCGAGCTGCTTGAAAACCAAAGCAGCGTAGGTGCAAACCACAGGCGGGCAAGGTGGCCAAGGGACCGGCCGACTGCTTCCAGGTAGTCGTTGGCAGGCAGGATTCCCTGCGGCCCGATGAGACCGCGAATCTGAAAGACGAGTGAGAAGAACGCAGAAAAATAGATGAGGCCCAGCGCCCGCAAGAAAATCCAGCGGGAAATCAAGCGATCCGAGGCACCCTGCTCCGAGGCGAATAACCAGCGGACAACGGACGCAGGAGCCCAGTCCATGAGCTTGGCTCATTATATCGAGGGCGGAAAATTGGCGCGTGAACGGGTAGTGTCCGGATTTAACCACGCAGGGCAGGAAGGAGCACGAAGGAAGGCCTTTATGATTCGACCCTTAGTGTAACTTCGTGCCCTTCTCACGTTCGTGCCACGAGTCCAGGGTTCCGAGAACTATCAGAATCGAAAAACGATACCCGCCGAGTAGCGGAAGCTGTTCTGGCGTCCGTTAGTGTTGCCGAAGAGACCGGTTGACAACGCATCCGCCGAACTGAAGTTGGTGCGCAGGTAATCAACCTGGGCGGCACGAATCGCGAAGTGGCGACTCAGGCCGATGTCAACGCCTCCGCCAAAGGCCATCGCGAACGCGGTCGCGCTGGTCACGCCGCTAGATATTCCGCCAATGATGGGAAGGCTGATTCCGCCACCGAGATTCGAAAGAGCCTGCCCGAACAAAGCATGACCAAAGACGGAGGTCCGACCGAAGCTCGTCGTGGCTGTTGGGCCGAACAGAAAGTTGTAAACGCTCTGATTGGCGGTGACCGAAACGCCTGGCAGCAGTGAGAAGGAGGCCAAGGTGCGGTAATTTCCGTTTATGTCTGCGGTGATACCAAAGTGGCGGCTGAAGTTAAACGTTCCCTGCCCTTCCCACCCGTTGAAACTGCTGCTGCCGCTGTTGCGGAGGTACGAATAGCCGCCGAAGATTGTGGCTCTCGGTGCGGCCTCTTCTTGCGCCGCGACGACTGCTGGCAGAAGGAAAATGAGGGAAGTCAAAACTACGAGCATACGCATGAATCTGTCTCCTGGAGAGTAATTTCTTAAGTGGGATGCAGGTCAGGAGCGGAAAGAAAGCTACAGCCCAATTTGCGTGAATGAAGCGTGCCGGAAAGACTAACTATTTAAGGTAGGCTTAAGAATTCGACGAGAAAGCCGCGATTGTGACCGCCAGAGATGCTCTTTTCATTCCAGGCCATGCTGCGCCAGCCGCACTACGGTGACCGCATTCTTCTCGTTTAGCGGGCTGCGGAAAAACTGGTTTAGACCGTATTTGAGGAGCGCCCGAGTTTACTGGAGCCGCCAAACCTTTATTGTTTTGTCATTCCGAATCGCTTTAGCGGTGAGGAATCTGCTTTCGGAAATTTTTCCGCAGCCTGTTAGCAGGATTGCATCTTCG
>DAIMDJ010000084.1:3397-8753 GCA_036725905.1 Terriglobales bacterium | reverse complement strand
AGTTCCCAAACAGGTACCTTGGTGTGCGCAAGCAGTCTGCGCGCCTATTCCCTCCCGCTCAGCTGCCGTATAATAATTAGTTAACGTCCTCATCTTGTACCTCAAACGGGCGGTAACTCCGCCCCATTCAAAGGAAAGGATCAGGTGATGGCCACCACTGATGTTGCGCTCCGCGAGGCCTTTGGCCGGGCGGAGCCAAAGCACGTCGTCAACAACATGAGTATTCAGGTTGCGACGGTAAACGGTTCCGGTTCGCAGAGTTCCAACAGCGTCCTTCTTCGCAGCATTTTTCAAATGGGAGTACCGATCTCGGGTAAGAATTTATTTCCGTCGAATATCGCCGGTCTGCCTACCTGGTACACCATTCGTGCCAACAAAGACGGCTACATCGCGCGCAAGAAAGAGATCGACTTCCTGGTAGCGATGAATCCAGAGACGGCGCAGGAAGACGTAAGGTCGCTCGCGCCGGGTGCGGCTGTTCTCTATGACGAACCGCTAAATCTTAGTTCTGTTCGCTCTGATCTCATTTTTTACTCCGTTCCTTACGACAAGCTCGTCGCTCCAGTCTGTCCGGAAGCCAAGCTGCGCAAGCTCGTGCGCAACATGATTTACGTCGGCGTTGTGGCGAAGCTGCTTGAGATCGACATGGGCGAAGTAGAGAAGGCGATCCGCAAGCAGTTCTCAAAAAAAGTTAAAGCAGCCAACCTGAATCTGGCGGCGGTGCAAGCCGGATACGATTACGCCACTGCAACTCTGCCTAAACGCGATCCATACTTCATCCAACGTATGGATAAGACGAAGGGCAAGATCATCATCGACGGCAACTCAGCCGCTGCGCTGGGCTGCATGTTTGCCGGAGTAACGGTGGTGAGCTGGTATCCGATTACCCCGTCATCGTCGTTGCCCGAAGCGGCCATCGAATACATGAAGCGCTTTCGAGTCGGCCCTGACGGCAAAGCTACATTCGCAATTGTGCAAGCCGAAGATGAGCTTGCAGCCATTGGCATGGTGATTGGCGCAGGCTGGGCGGGAGCACGCGCCATGACGGCAACTGCTGGCCCGGGAATTTCTCTAATGGCCGAGTTCTCTGGGTTGGCTTATTACACCGAAGTTCCGGGCGTCATCTGGGACATCCAGCGGGTTGGACCCTCGACCGGATTGCCTACACGCACCTCGCAAGGCGACATCCTTTCCACCGCATTTCTCTCCCACGGCGACACCAAGCACATCTTGCTTATTCCGTGTTCCGCGGAGGAGTGTTTCAGCATGGCCCAGGATGCGTTTGAGTTGGCGGAGCAATTCCAGACACTGGTGTTCGTGATGTCCGATCTTGATCTTGGCATGAACAACTGGATGGCGGATCCGTTCAAATACCCGGAAAAGCCGATCAAGCGCGGAAAAGTTTTGGGCAAGGAAGATCTTGATCGCCTCGGCGGATTCGCACGCTACAAGGATGTGGACGGCGACGGTATTCCATACCGCACTCTCCCCGGAACCGATCATCCTGGGGCGGCGTGGTTCGCGCGCGGGAGCGGCCACAACGAAAAAGGGCAATACAGCGAGCGCCCTGATGATTACGAGCGCAACATGGAGCGCATCAATCGCAAGTTCGAGACATCGCGCTCATTCGTACCTCGGCCGGAAATCGTGGCGAACGGCAAGTCTAAGGTTGGGATCATCGCCTATGGCACGTCGCACTGGGCAATCGTCGAAAGCCGCGATCAGTTACGCAAGGAATGCAACATTGAGACCGATTACCTGCGGCTCCGGGCGTATCCGTTCACGCGCGAAGTGCATGATTTCGTAAAGCAGCATGACCGCGTCTACGTTGTCGAGCAGAACCGCGATGCGCAGATGCTCAGCTTGTTAAAGCTCGACGTTGAGGCATCTCTCATAACGCGCCTGCGGAGCATCGCTCACATTCATGGGTTACCCATGGACGCGCGCTCGGTGACGGATGAACTTATGACCATGGAGGGGAAGTAAATGGCGACCACACCCACCAGCACTCCGCCGCCGAAAACAAACCGTATCGGCTTGGCCGTGATGGATTATCGCGGCGGCAAGACCACGCTATGCGCCGGCTGCGGCCACAATGCCATTTCCGAGCGCATCATCGATGCGATGTATGAGATGGGCGTGAAGCCCGAGCGTGTCGCCAAGCTCAGTGGGATCGGGTGCTCCTCGAAGAGCCCGGCTTATTTCATGGGCCGTTCTCACAGCTTCAACGCCGTCCATGGCCGCATGCCCTCCGTGGCCACAGGAGCAGTGCTGGCCAATCGCAGTCTGATGGCCCTCGGCGTCAGTGGTGACGGCGACACAGCCTCCATCGGCATGGGACAGTTCGTGCATCTCATGCGGCGCAATTTGCCGATAATTTACATTATTGAAGACAACGGCGTGTATGGGCTTACCAAGGGCCAATTCTCGGCCACCGCCGATCTCGGCTCCAAGCTGAAGACGGGCGTCATCAACGATCTTCCGCCCGTGGACACTTGCGCGATGGCGATCACGCTGGGCGCTACTTTCGTGGGCCGTTCGTTCTCCGGCGACAAGAGACAACTGCATGCCATGCTGAAGGCCGCGATCGCCCATCGTGGCACCGTCATGCTCGATGTGGTTTCTCCCTGCGTAACCTTCAACGATCACGAAGGCTCGACTAAGTCTTACAAGTACATGAAAGATCACGACGAGCCCTTGCAGGAAGTCAGCTTCGTCCCTGTGTTCGAGGACATCACTGTCGAATACGATCCAGGCTCGACCGTCGAAGTGACCATGCACGATGGTTCACGACTGCGACTGCGTAAGCTGGAAGAAGATTACGACCCCACAGACCGCATCAAAGCCATCACCCGCCTCAACGAAGCCCACGAAAAAGGCGAGGTGCTGACCGGAGTGTTTTACGTAAATCCCAAAGCCCCCAGCTTTGTCGATTTACTAAATATTACCGAGCAGCCTCTGGCAACGTTGCCAGAGTCGGTGGTGCGTCCGGGAAGGGAAGTGCTGGAACAGGTGATGGAAGAACTGAGGTAGATAAGCAGTCGATAAAGAAAGTTTCAATAGAAAAGCAGTTCTCAGTTGCGAGTTTTCAGTTCTCAGTTCATTTCTTAGGCCCGCTGCTACTCTGCGGTTCTCCGCTGTGTTCCGGGTTCTCTCCCGGCTCCGGAAAGTCTGTGTCCGCCGATTTGATCAGCGGATCCTGGTCCCGATGCCCGAGCTGCCCGCGCAATGAGGTATTGCCTGGCTGATTGGGTTCTTCCTGCTCGACTGCGCCTTTGTGCCGATCCTGATCCTTGTGATCGTCCATAATTCCTCTTCTGGAACCAGAATTGTCTACTTTGGTTAGCCTACGCTGAAACTTTCTCTGGCGAAAGGTGTTAAGGCCGTATATAAGAAAACTCAAGGAGCTTCAATGAAAGGTCTAGCGTTGGTTATTTCTGCCTGTGTTCTACTCGCTGGCATGTCGTGGGCGCAAGGCACTCCAGATCAATCGGCACATCCTCGGGTTAAGCGTCACCATGCCCACAAGGTCGTGAAGCACAAAAATCCCCACAAGAAACACCACACGGGAGCTTAGTAAGCTAGGGCCTACTGCGGTTGCGGGGTTCTCCTGGCAGTGGTGCCCGTAGCTGCAACGCCCAGCTTGCGCAACCGGTCGCGCGCCTGCATTGCCTCGTTTGAGCGCGGATATCGCTGGATGACGTGGCGCAGCGTGCTCACGCCGTCATCTTTCTGCCCGAGCTCGATCAGAGCGAATCCTTTCTTCAATTCGGCCGCGGCAGCTTTGTTTCCGTCAGGAAAATTTTGCAAAACCTGGTCGTAATCTTTGACCGCCTGCTGGTACTTGCCTTCCCGGAATTCAATATCCGCCAAGTAGAAATGCGAATTTCCCGCTAGATCAGTATTGGGATAGTACTTGATGTAATCGGTGAACTCCTGGGAGGCCAGATCGTACTTGGCGGCGTTGTAGTCGCGCAGGGCATTGTTGTAGAGCACGTCCGGAGGCGGCGCTTGCGCCTGCTGCTGTTGCTGGGCCTGCTGCGAAGCCAGGTTCTGCTGCGTCGACTGCATATCCTCTAATTGCTTGCTCACCTTGGCCAGGCGTGCTTTCAGTTCGTCCAAAGTGTCATTCAGAGATTGAATTTGACCTGAGAGCTGGTCGACATGCGCGCCGCTGTCGCTCTGCTGTTTTTGCAGACCATTCTGAATATTGGAAATTGCAGACGTGGCCTTGTTGATGCTGTCCGTGTTCTGGTCCAGCAGGTTCTTCATGATTCCCATGCGCTCGTCGAACGACTGCTGCATGCGTGACATCTGCTGCTGAAGATCCTGCATCTGCGTCTGCAGTTGCACGATGTCCTTGTTCACGGCCCAGGCGGGAGTGAAGCCAAGCCAAAGGCAAGCCATGGCCAATGCGGTTGAATGTTTGAGTTTCATAGTCGCATTCCTAAGATGCCGAAAGTATGACGCAGGCCAGAGTGGAATCGTGTGTCTCTGTACAGGATAGCGCGAATTGAGTAGTACCAGCGTCCTCGCTGGGGCGGGCATCCCCACCCGCCCCGTCCAAATCACAAAAGCGACATCTTACTTCTGATACACGAAGTGCCCGCGCCGATTCTGCTGCCAGCACTGCTCATTCGATTCAGTGCAGAACGGCTTTTCTTTGCCGTAGCTGATCGTCTTAATGCGATCTCCGCTGATGCCGGCCTGCACCAATGCATTGCGCACCGCAGCTGCACGGCTGTCGCCCAGGGCCAGGTTGTATTCGGTTGACCCGCGCTCGTCGCAGTGTCCCTCAACGGTGAAGCGGATGGTCGCATGCTGCTTGAGAAAATCCGCGTCGCCCTGTAGGGAAGCTTGCTGATCTGCGCGAATGTCGCTCTTGTCGTAATCGAAGTAGATGTCCTTCACAGTTTGTGAGAACAATTCTTCTTCAGTCGCGGTGGGCTGTGGAGGCGGAGGCGGTGGCGCGTTCACTGTGACTCGTGCCGTGGCCTGTTGCGTTCCGCCCGGCCCCTTGGCCGTCAACGTATAGGTGGTGGATTCAGCCGGCGTCACTGATTGCGAGCCGCTCGGCTGCACCGCTCCCACGCCCTCTATGCTTACGTCAGTGGCATTGCTGGTTTCCCAAGTCAGCGTCGTGGACTGGCCTTTATCGATCGTATTGGGATTGGCAGTCAGCGATGCCGTGGGTGCGGCAGGCGGTGGCGGTGGGGGTGGCGGTGGTGGCGCTACTTTCTTTTTGCAGGCGCCCAGCATCATGATGGCGCCCAACGCGAATATTAACATCGTCCATCTCAGCTTTGGTTGCTTCACCTTCTTCTTCCTCCCTTAGAAGTCATGCGCGTGGCGCGCG
>DAIMDJ010000084.1:0-3297 GCA_036725905.1 Terriglobales bacterium | reverse complement strand
GTCCAAATCTGCATGCCGCCCGAGCGGCTGGATTGAAAAATAATGTGCCGATTGTCGGGAGACCAGTAAGGAAAATCGTTCCGTCCGCCGTCGTGAGTCAACTGCACCCACTGTTTGCTCGCGATATCCATCAAATAGATATCTTGCGCTCCTGGAGCGCCCGGGCCATAGTGCCGAATCCAGGAAAAAACCAGAAATTGCCCATTTGGGGACCAGGAGGGGGACACAGCATAGCCTTGATCCGTGACTTGCTGGGCATTGGTGCCGTCGGCCTCCATGATGTCAATTTGAGGCAGCCCGGTGCGGCCGCTAACCCATGAAATCTGCGCTCCAGTTTTGCGGTTCCATGTTGGTGAGACGTCCGGTCCCTTGAACGAGGTGATGCGTTTGGGGTTGGTACCGGAAGCATCGACGACATAAATTTCCGGATCGCCGCTGCGGGATGACGAAAACGCGATCCTGGTCCCATCTGGAGACCATGCTGGTGAGAGATTGGTTCCGCCGAATCTGGGGAAAGTCACGAGCCGATCAAGCTCCAGGGAGTACATCAGGATCTCCCATCCACTTTTGGTCAGAGAACTAAACGCGACACGTGAGCCGTCGGGGGACACCCGCGGTGATAGCGAAATCGAGCCGAGATGCGTTAGGGCATGCTGATTCGCGCCGTCATAATCCATGGCCCAGATCTCTTTGTGTCCCGTGCGGGTGCTGACAAAGTAGATCTTGCTTTCCGCGATTCCGGGGATTCCACCGCCGAGGCGAAAGATAATTTCATCCGCGAACTTGTGTGCCGTGATTCGAGCCGCTTCGGTGGTCGCGGCGTCCGAATACTGTTTCCCCAGCACTTGCGGTGAGGTGACGTTCTTCACGTCGTACAGCCAGCCCTGCACGCTCATGCCGTTGCCACTGACGCCGAGATTCCCAAATGCCAGCATGGCCGCGTTCGGAGGCGGCGAACTCCATGTATCGAATTTCACGTCTGTGGGCGCGCCTACCGGCCCGAGGGGATAGAAGCTCTTCGAAACCAAGTCGAAGATGCCAGCGTTGTCAAGGTCATTCCAGAGTGTGTCGTTGAAGGCCTTCAGCAGCTCTGTATTCTTGGGGTCTTGTGACGCAGCTTTGAAATCGGGAACGGCGATGCGAACTTTTTCTACGCCCAGGCCGGTACCCGTACGAATCCAGTCTTGCCCAAACGCTGACGTCAACAGAAGTAACGGAAAAAGCCCGTAAAAAAATCGCTTCATCAATTCTCATGCCCTCTTAAGGTCGCGACCGCTATCAGCTAAAAGCTCGTAGCTATCTTTTGTAATCGAACCAGAACTCAACTGAAACCTTATTTCCCGAATAATCTGATGGCAAGGGACCAAAAGTATCAATGCGCTGCAAGGCGCGAACCGCGGATTGATCGAGCGACGGCACGCCACTAGATTGCTCAACCTCTATATGGCTGGGATGCCCGTCCCGAGTGATGTCAAACACCAGATACACCCGTCGCGCCTCCCCGATGCGCGGATCGATCTCGTATTTCAGCCAATTATCCGAGACCTTCCGGCGGACGGTGTCTACGTACCATCCAAAGCGTGTGCCAAAATCGCCTCCGCCGCCGGTGAAGCCAAATCCTCCCTTTGCGCCCCCGGCGCTAAATGTTCCGTACGGTCCACTGACCGGGCCGCCCTGCCCGAAAGGCACGACATTATTCGCTTCTTCCACCGGCTCCGGCTCGGGTTTCCGTTTGCTCGCGCTGGTCTCATGCTTGGGCTTCTTCTTTGCATTCTTTTCAGGGATCGGGATCGCCTCAGGTTCAGTCACTTCCGGCTTGGGCTTTGATTGCGACACTCCCTTCGATTCATTCGCCAGCACGTTTTGCGTCTGCGTTTGAGGCGCAGGAAGAGGAACCGTAGTCACCAGCGTGACCCCCATCGCTTCGCCCCCACCGCCTGAGCCCCAACCCTGACCGCGTCCGCCAGAAGCAAATGCCGCGTAGAGGATGATGGCGCCCACCACGGCAACGTGCAGGCCAGCGGACCATGCCAGATTGCGGCCCCAGCGTTCGTGCTCAAAGAAAATTTCAGCGCTTGCCTGCATTGGTTTCGAGCGGCTGGGTGACGATGCTCACATTGGTGATGCCTGAACGTTTGACTGCATCCATCACGGTTGCGAAAGCCCCAAAGGGAACGTCTTCATCGGCGCGAACGAAAATCGACTGATGCTGTGGATCGCGAATCTTCTGCCGCAGACGCGCCCCGATTTCATTGATGTTGACCGGATCATTGCCAAGAAAAACGCGCTGCTGTTTGTTAATGCTGATCACCATACGTTCTTCGGTGATTTCCTTTACCGTGCGCGTCTTGGGAACACTGACTTCAATGCCCGACTGAAGCACCGGCGCAGTCACCATGAAAATGATGAGCAGAACCAGAACTACGTCGACCAGGGGCGTGATGTTGATATCGGCGAGAGAGGTTTGGGTGCGTCCGTTGGAAGCCGTAAAGGCCATCACCGCCGCACCTCCGAAGGTTCACGGTAGACGGCCTGCTGACGCTCGACAGCGTTCAGCATCTCCAGTGAAAAGTCGTCACCGCGAGCGGCGAATTCGCGAATCGAGCCACCGATCAGGTTATAGGCTATGACGGCAGGAATAGCCGCCGCCAGGCCCGCGGCCGTCGTGACCAGCGCTTCAGAAATTCCCGGAGCGACCGCGCGCAGGGTAGCGGCACCAGCGGTGCCTAATCCATGAAAGGCGTCAATAATTCCCCAAACCGTCCCGAACAAACCCACAAATGGAGTAACGGCGCCGGTGATCGCCAGCCAGGGCAGATTGCGCTCGAAGCGCGTGAGTTCTTCTGACGCCGCGATCTGCATCGCCCTCTGAATCGCGAGCGGACTCCGAATCAAGCCATTCGAGAGCCCACCCTGCCGCCGGTATTCCTGAAATGCTCCCTCAAACACTCCGACCAGCGGACTCGGGCGAAATTGCTCCGCCACGGCTGCTACATCCTGAAGCCTCTCGGCCTTGCGGAACGCCCGCAGAAACCGGCCGCTCTGCACCCGCGCCCGCCGCAGCACGCTCCATTTGGACAGGATGATTGCCCAGGAAATCAGGCTGAAAATGAGAAGGATCAGCAAAACTATTTTGGCGACTGGGCCGGTTTCACCCACAAGATCAATAATCTCGCCGCCGACTGCGAGCGCCAGCAAATAATACAGAGGCATATTGTTAGGAGAATCCTAAGCTGATTATAGAACAATGATCGCAACTATCTGTGGAAACGAATCCTTTGAATCAACTCAGAGGTT
>DAIMDJ010000083.1:2373-8817 GCA_036725905.1 Terriglobales bacterium | reverse complement strand
AAAATTCTATACAGCGAAGGGGATGCTGAAGTGCTTGCATCGCAAGCAGTTTCCATCCAAAAGGCAGGTCATGAGGTGATCCAGGCTGTAGGCCGCAAAGCAGTCGAGGGAGCCCTACGCCGCGAGTCTTTCGACTTGGTCGTCCTCGGTCCAACCCTTACCAAGAACGATCGCCATCACTTGCCCTACATGGTGAAAAAATGCCAAAACGGGACGCGCGTCCTGGTCATGCACACCGACGGCGAGCGCCACCCCTGCGTCGATGCTAACCTCGACACTGGAAGCCGTTTTGAAGCCCTCCTGGAAAAGATTGCCGCTCTGCAGGGTTCGCAAGCAGTGTTGGCCAAATAGCTTGGCCAAACTACGCGCATCGCGGGCGGCTGCCGAGCTGCCCTATTTACTAAACGAATTCACCGAACATTCTTTGGCAAGAGCCGCAAGAGTAAATAAGTGGACCGCGACCCGCGACTTTGCCGACCCCGACGCAAAACAAACCACCAGTTGACCTGCCCAGTGGAACATCGACTCAGCGCACACCGTAATTTCTCTTCGCCGTGCTTGTGGTTAAAGATTTTTCTCCATCATCGGCAATACTCAACAATAATGACTGCAAGGATCTCGCTATCCAGAGCCATCGAAGATGCTGGACCATGCCGTGCTCCAGTCCGTAGCCAAGCAACTGCTTAACAACACGAAGATCGACCTCGATGGCAAGATCAGCCGCGTAACTCGAACCAGCTCTCAACACCTGCGAACCACAACATTCGAGATGGACGGCCGCCAGTTCCAGGCGATCGAGCAAAACGCCACCAAGCCCAGCCGATGGGGACAACTCGCCCGTGAAGGCCATCAGGTCATTCAGTTCAAAGACGTTCAGACCAACAGGTTTGTAGCAGTTTCAGTTGATGGAGAGATTACAGAGTACAAGCAGAGCTAGGGCGCACCAAAGCACAGCTTACTCGCCATCACGATCGGCGCTGAAACCGATCTAGCGGCAAACCAGCGACCAACGACCAAAAACCGGTTTCCGATTACCTATCCTGATACTCACAATAAAAAGTTTGAATTTCCCTGGCATACCACCCAGCACGTAGATTGTCATTGCTGGTACCTTCTCCCGAGTCGGAGTGAAACAGGTTTTCATGCGCAAGTGCCTGGTTACCTGCTTTGCCGTTGCTGTCTTCCTACTTGTTACCCTGCCCTTGGGTGCCCAAACATCGAAAGCTGACGCCGACCGCATCGCCAAACTCGAACAGCAGATCGCCGACGCCAAAAGCTCCGCTGACAATAGCTGGATGCTAACTAGTTCCGCCCTGGTCCTTATGATGACCGGCCCCGGCTTGGCTCTGTTTTACGGCGGACTTGTCCGCAAGAAGAACGTGCTAGCCACCATGATGCAAAGCTTCGCCATGATGGCCCTGATCACGGTGCTATGGGCGCTGTTCGGATACAGCTTTTCGTTCGGCGCGGGCAATGGTTTCATCGGCGACTTCCATCATTTGTTTCTGAACGGCGTCGGATCTCAGCCCGATCCCGATTACTCGACCACCATTCCACAACAGACTTTCATGGTGTACCAGCTCATGTTCGCCATCATCACGCCCGCGCTTATCACGGGTGCATTTGCCGAGCGGATGAAATTCAGCGCCATGGTCATCTTCATGGTGCTGTGGTCCGTTGTGGTCTACGATCCCATGGCCCACATGGTCTGGGGGAAAGGCGGTTTCTTGAATGCCGCTCTGGGCGGGCGATTCCCCACACTTGATTTTGCCGGCGGCACCGTCGTACACGTCACCTCGGGAGTCTCTGCCCTAGTCTGTGCGATTTACTTGGGCCGACGTCTCGGCTATCCACGCGAAGCGATGCCGCCTCATAGCGTCGTGCTCAGCTTCGTCGGAGCTTGCCTCCTCTGGGTGGGTTGGTTCGGCTTTAATGCGGGAAGTGCGTTGGCTGCTGGCAATCTCGCGACCAGCGCGTTTGTGGCTACGCACTTCGCGGCCGCAGCCGCAGTTGTCGGGTGGGCGGGCGCTGAGTGGGTGCGCAACGGTAAGCCCAGCGCGCTCGGGGCCATCTCCGGTGCGGTCGCGGGCTTGGTCGCCATCACACCGGCAGCAGGTTTCGTAAGCCCAATGGCCGCGCTGTTCATCGGACTCGCCGCCGGAGTCTTCTGCTATCTCATGGTCGCGAAGGTCAAAGCCCGCCTCGGCTATGACGACTCGCTCGACGCCTTCGGTGTTCATGGCGCTGGCGGCACGCTCGGCGCTTTGCTCACGGGCGTGTTTGCCTCAAGCGCAGTGAATCCCATCTTCAAAGATGCGCAGGGCAGCACGCTTCCGTCGGGTCTGCTCGAAGGCAATGCTCATCAACTGCTGAATCAGTTCGTTGGGGTTGTAATCGCCTGGGCTCTCGCCGCAGTCGGAACGCTGATCATCCTGAAGATCGTGGACGCCACGGTCGGACTGCGAGTCTCCGAGGAACACGAGATTCAGGGACTCGATCTCTCGCAGCACGGCGAAGAAGGTTATTATTGGGAAGTTTCAACGTAGCTGATCATGAGTCGCAGGATTAGCTCCGCGCAGTAGCCGCGAAGCGGCGAAAGAATGCAGCCCACGGCGTAAGCCGTGGGTAAGAGCGAAAATCGACCAAGCCCCAGCGGGGCGACAGACCGATGATCAAAATCGAAGCCGTAATTCAAACCTCGAAACTCGAAGCCGTGAAGGCCGCCCTCCATGAAATCGGCGTCGACGGCATGACCGTCTTCGAGGCCCGCGGCCACGGCCGCCAAAAAGGCCACACCGAAGTTTATCGGGGCCGCGAGTACACCGTCGATCTCATCCCCAAAATCAAGCTCGAGTTGGTGCTGGCTGACGACATGGTTGAAAAGGTCGTGCAAGCCATCACCGGCGCCGCTCGCACCGGGAAAATTGGCGATGGCAAGATTTTTCTCTCCCGCATCGATCAAGCCATTCGCATTCGCAATGACGAGCGAGGCGAACGGGCCTTATAACAGCCAGCAGAACACTCGGATTTTGGGTGGCGCAGCGCTTCGAGCGCTGCGATAAATGTCGTTGATTCCGGCTTTCAGCCGCTGAGGTAAACGCGGGAGCAGGCACACACGTTAACAGCAATTACCTCAGCTTGCCGCGCCCGTCCAGACTCCACGGTCCCGTACCGAGCTGCGAAATCAGCAGCGCGCTACCGAGTATGGACACGTTTTTCATGAAATGAGCCATCTGCATTTTCGCCATCATCGGGTCCGTCACTCCCCAGAATTTGTGCATGGCGAGCGACACCGGAATCAGAAATAGCACAATGATCCACGCGCCGATCTTCGATCGATAGCCAAATAGGATGCTTAATCCTCCCAGTAGCGCGATGATGCCGGAGAACGGCACTGTGATTGACGCTGAAGGGACGCCTTGCGCTGCGGCATAAGCGATGGTCTCTTTTGAAAAATGCCCCGCCGCAGACATGATGAAAATAAGCGAGAACAAGAACCGCCCAAGCAGAACTATAGAGGGATGCACACCAGATGCTTTCTCCTGACGCGTCGAATTCAATATTCGTGCAGCTTCTGATTGCTGTGGCAGAGCCGAAACTGTGCTGCTGGTCATGCTAGTCACTCCTTTTTGAAATTTCGCCGTAACAAGAATCAGCGAGCCAGGATCCGTCTCAGGCCTGGCTCGCCCGGCAGAAATCTATCTAGAAGCGGAACACAATTCCTGCGGAAGGTTGTGCAGTATGCGTTACCGTGTCTGTGTTCAGCGCGCGCAGTCCGAAGTCTGGCGTCTTGTACACCAATCCCCGGTATTCAGCCCGCAGGGAGAAGTGATGAGTGAGTGGAAAATCTGCGCCGCCACCGTAAACGAATGCCGCTCGCGTCTGCGTGTCGGCTCCGGCAATCAGGGTGTTGCCGCCTGGATTGAATGTTAACGCTCCGGCGCCTGCGAGCACATAAGGATCAAGCCGCAATCTTGCGGGATGTGGCAAGTTCACCAGCAAGCTGCCGGTTGTCTGATGAACGTCAGAACGAATACTGGCAAATCCTGCCGGAACAAAGAACTGTTGCGTGTTCCGGTCAAATCCGTAGTTCGCCTCAGCCGACAACCAGCGATTGAATCGGTAGCGGTATCCCACCAGGAAACCGCCGGTGTCGGTGGCGCGCTGCCGGACCGCATGTCCGGTGGCATCTTTTGTGTAGAATCCTGTTCCTTGAATGCTGATCTCTGACCGCTGCTCCTGCGCAAATGCTCCCGATATCAGCAGCGCCATTAGACCGGTGATGAATACAGCGTTTCGCTTCAAGTTACCCAAATTCTGAGATAGAGCTGAAACTGAATACTTCAACATCTTGTTCTCCTCCTTAGGATTCTTGTAGCAGGGTATTGATAGGAGAATGGATGTTGCCGGGTCCGGGCTGGTTACAAAAAATAACCAGTTGCCACTATACAACCAGGGAATGTAAAGTAACGCCAGCAAGTCAATGTCCAAACCTGTCAAGCATGCGCCGTGCGCCATCCATGGACTTTTGCAGGATCTAACTCGCCCCTGGACGCTGCACATCCTCTACGCGTTATGCCACAATGGCCCGGCACGCTTCGGCATCCTTCGCCTCCGGGTGGATGGAATTTCTTCTCGCGTTTTGACGGAGAGGTTGCGGCTGCTGGAACAAAAAGGATTTGTTTACCGGAGATATGAATCCACTATCCCGCCGTCCGTCACCTACGGCATCACCAACCGTATGAAGGATATTGGCAAGGTCTTAAGCCAACTGGAGCGTCTGGCCCGCAAATGGGGACTCGAGACCGCCTCTACCTTGGCTGCGAAGCGGGGACCGCATAAACCACCGGTCACCAGCATTTAACCCGTTTTATCTTTATTTTCCAGGAAAACGCCTTGGGGAACAGGCGCGCGGATGATGCCGTGCAAACTCCGCTCTCTTTCACTGTGCGCAGCTGTAGTCATAACGGTCTCCGCTATTTCGTCATCGGCGACGCCAGCCCGCAGAATCTGGATAAACTGAGCGGACTGATCAAGGCCGCTAGCTGAGCGGGTCCAGCTACTTCGGTTTCTTTGACAATATCCGCTCAATCTGCTGCAGGTGATTTATATCGTGCCCGGCATACATGCGGACAATGTGCTCAATCGTTTCCTGCCCGCGCTCAGAATGCATCCCATAGTGCTTCCACTGCTGGGGTGTCAGCGATTTGAGCAAGGCGAGATTGGCTTCGCGGACCACGCGAAACTGCTCGACCGATTTGCGGGGATCGCGCTTCTCATAATGACCGCTCGTCACCCAGGAATCCTGATCGACCGCTACAACGGGAGTCCCCGGCGCGTCCAGAATCAGTCTCATACGAAAACCGACGACGATTTCCGTATCGGCGAGATGTGCGAGGATCTCGCTGACCGACCATTTGTCAGGAGCAGGACGCTTGCGCAGTTTGGCCGTTGGCAGGCCCTTGATTATCCGCTCGAGTTTCTTTGCTGTAGCAGCCTGAACCGCCAAAGGTTGCTTTCCTTCGACGTGGGCTGTTATCCGCTGAATGTACTGCTGTGCTGTTTCGTTCATTGCGTTCGTCTCCCACCTCTTTGCGAGTATGGCACTCGTGGTCGTCATTGGGGAAGTCACGTCAGTGAGAGTCATGGTAGGGACAACGTACGGCGAAAGGAACAAGCGGACTATCCGAATCTTGCGGCCAAAGCGAATCAGTGGTCAGTGATGGGTGGTCAGTTCCCGGCACTCAGTTCCTGGCACTCAGCCTTAATTCTAAGCTGTCAGGCCCGCCTGACAAGGACTTGTGATCAATTTCCAAGCAATAAAACTTCGGCGGGAGAGCGCCTGTGCATCTCCCGCCGTTTAGCAGTCGATCAGTATTGCGGCGCGCCCGGTGACGCGATCTGTGCATATGGCACACCGGATGGAATGTTGTTACGCGCCATGATCTCTTGCATCTTGCGCACGTCTTTATCGATATCATCGCGGTCGTTCTTGCGAGTATCGTTTACCCATTTTGTGTAGTACTTATCGAACTCCTTCTGGTCTTCAGGCGATAAGCGTCCTGCCCAACCGCCATTCATTGGGTATCCCACAGGGGAACCGTTCGCAGCCGCGTAGCCATTGCTTGCAATCTGGCTGAACGGAACGTTGCTGGGAATCGAATTTCGCGCCATGATGTCCTGCATCTTGCGCGCATCTTTATCTATGTCGTCCCGGTCGTTCTTGCGCGTATCGTTCACCCATTTCGCGTAATCTTTGTCGAATTCACGCTGGTCCTCTGGCGAAAGCCGTCCTTGCCAGCGCGGATAAGCGCCATTCGGATACGCGCCACCCGGATACCCGCCCTGATATCCCATTGAAGCCACCTGATCGAATGGCACGTCAGCAGGAATGTTGTAACGCGTCATGATGTCCTGCATGTGACGCGCGTCTTCCGAAATGTC
>DAIMDJ010000083.1:0-2273 GCA_036725905.1 Terriglobales bacterium | reverse complement strand
CGCGAGCCGGATATTGCCCATAACCGGGTTGCGAATACTGCGCCATCGCCGACAGAGCCAAGATACTCACTAGCATGATTGTCCCAAAAGCAATTTTCAGTTTCATAAAAACCTCTCCCTGGCGAATATGGCGTGCAAAGTCTATTTGTTAGCGACACTATGAGACGTGCCTACTGCCCCTGTAGGTTGGCCCTAGACGGCTACAAAAATAACCTGAAAAATGGCCGGATTCAGCAGCTCACTGGAGCGGCGGCAAGTGATTGCATCCAAAGGAGCTTACTAGTCACCAATCGTGCCTGAAGTAACGAAGAATTATTCCAGTGCTTCTGCCACGGCAAGTACGACACTCTGCTGTTTGGATCGCCCTCTAAAGATTTAACGAGGCTTCGCCGTCTCCACGCAGGCCATGATCTCCGCTTCGCTCAGAGTGTGGTCTGAGGCTTTAGCGCGCTTGTAGATTCGCTCGACGGCTGCGTCATCAGCAGGCACTCCGTGGCGCTCCAGCCAGAATAAGACGTTCGATTTCCCACTCATCGGGCCGACGTCAATAATCTGTTCCAGGCCGAACAGTTTCGCCGGCACACCTGAATACACTGCATCTGCCAGCTCGGTGTCGTTCTTCTTATAAGCCTTGATCACCGCGGCAGCGTGTACTCCGGTGGCCGTGCGGAACGCATCTTCTCCTACTACCGGATAATTCGGAGGTATCGGTACGCCCGTTGCCCGCGAGACCGCCTCACAATATTCCTTCAGTTTCGTGAGATCCTGGTTTTCCCATGGCGCAACCTTCATGAGCTTGAGATTCACCAGCATCTGATCCATCTGCGTATTGCCAACGCGCTCGCCAATTCCCAGCGCACATGCGTGTACGCAATCCGCTCCAGCAATCAGCGCGGCCATTGCATTGGCGACCGCCAAACCGCGATCACAATGTCCGTGCCAATCAACGCGAATTTTCTCACCTGAGGGCTTCACCACTTCGTTAATCACGAACGTGACCAGCGCATACGCTCCCATCGGTGTCACGTGACCTGCCGTATCGCAGATGACGATTGCTCGCGCACCGCAGTTGATGGCCGCCGAATACAAACGCTTCACCATCTCCGGATCACAGCGCGTCGTGTCCTCGGTGACATACATGACCTCGAGACCGAGCGAAACCGCATACTTCACGGCCTTCTCGGTTGTCTGCAACAGAAAATCGTCGCTCCAGCCTTCCGTGTAACGGCGAATCGGACTCGATCCAAGAAACGTCGCCGCTGCAATGTTCAGCCCGGTGCGCTGCACAATCTCTGCAATCGGCCGGATGTCGTTTTCATGCGTCCGAGCCGCACAGTTGGCACTGATTTTCATTTTGTGATTGACGATTTCTCGGGCCAAGCCTTCCACATGCTCAGTCGCACGCTGCCCCGCCCCCGGCAGCCCCAAATCGAGCGAATTGATGCCCAGAGCTTCCATCAAGTGCAGGATGTGAATTTTTTGTTCGACAGAAGGGTCGCGCACCGACGGAGATTGCAGCCCATCCCGCAGACTCTCATCGTTCAGAAGAACGGCGTCAGGTGTGCGCAGCGCCGACCGCTGAACCTGGTTCCAATCGTAAATAAGCTCAGAAGCCTTCATGCGATCAAATTCGCTGGAGGACGGGCGTCCTCGCCCGTCCCGCGAGCGCGAACGCAACCACTCCGTCGCTGTGCATTGTTCGCGTAGGCACGGTAGCTTTCGGAGGGCCGTGCGAGGCCGAAGGAAATTTCCTCTGTGTTCCTCTGTGCCCTCTGTGGTTACTCATCAACACAGAGGTCACCGAGGAATCCTGTCCAGCCGAGCAAGCCTCGATCCCGACTACTTCGCCTTCGGCCCAACCGTCAGCCCAAACACTGAGGTCTGACCCTGACCCGCCACATTCAATCCACGCACCGCTTCGGGATGGGGCAAGTAGAGCGTTTTGCAGTGCTCACACCGGTATACCTCGGCGTCTTTTCCCCAAGCCTTCTCCGCATCGCCACACGCTTGCTCCAGCACATCGGTTGTGTAATACCAGCGTTTAAGATGCCCGCCACAAAATTTGCCCTTAGCATTGTTTTCATTGCAGGAGCGTTGCCCCGGCTTTTTGATCTTGACCTTATGATGTGGAAGCTGTTGAGGTGAGGTGGTTGTTGTGCTGGCCAAAGAAAATATCCTCTTCGCCGCGGCATAGCCGCCGGATTCAGATCAGAACACTGTCATTTTACTCGATTCAATCGCGCCGAGATCCCACCGCCAGCATCCCGCAACCG
>DAIMDJ010000082.1:3053-8852 GCA_036725905.1 Terriglobales bacterium | reverse complement strand
GGCGATGAGTTCTCGACATTGGTTCGCCTCGGTCAGGTTGAAACTCTGAAAGAATCCGGCTCGAAGGCGATCGGCGTGCGCGTGTTCAATGGCAAGCGTGCCGCGAGCACTTACTCCAGCGACTTCTCGCACAACGGCCTTGATCGCATGCTGAAATCGGCGCTGGAACTGTCACGAATTACCTCTGAGGACCCATACGCGGGCATTCCAGATCCAGACCAGCTTGGAAGCCTCGGCGGTAATCTCGATCTCTACTCGGCAGATGTCTATTCCCTGCCCGGACACGAACGAATCAGCTACGCTCGACGCGCAGAAAAGGCCGCGCTGGACTACGATGCGCGCATCAAGAATTCAGATGGAGGTTCGTTCGACGCCGCCACGGGGCGCAAAATCCTTGCCAACTCGCACGGCTTTGTTGGCGAATATCAACGCTCTTATTGTTCAGTAGCTGCTGTGCCGATCGCTCAATCGGAAACTGGCGCTATGCAGCGCGACTACTGGTTTTCCGTAGCCCGTTGCTTGAGCCGGCTGGAATCGCCCGAGCACGTTGGCAAAGTTGCGGCCGAGCGCACTTTGCGGCGCTTGGGCGCAAAGAAAGTTAAGACGGCGCATGTGCCTGTGGTATTTGATCCGCTCGTCGCCACCTCGATTCTCGAGCACATTTTTGAAGGCGTGAATGGCGATTCGGTCTATCGCGGCGCATCTTTCCTGGCTGGCAAGTTGGGGCAAAAGATTGCGAGCGAGAACGTTAATGTGATCGATGACGGCACCATGCCCGGCGGCTTTGGGACCGCGCCGTTTGACGGCGAGGGAATTCCCACGCGCCGTACCGTCGTCATTGAAAACGGCGTGCTCAAGTCATATGTCCTGAATACGTACACGGCGAGAAAGCTGGGCTTGCAGACCACAGCCAACGCGTCGCGAGGCCTGGCGGGCACTCCTGGAATCGGGCCAGGAAACTATTTCCTGCAGCCGGGCACGAAAACGCAGCAGCAGATCATCGGCGAAATCAAAGAAGGTCTGTACGTCACCGAATTCCTAGGCCATGGCGCGAATCTCGTCACTGGCGATTATTCTCGTGGCGCATCCGGCTTGTGGATCTCTGGCGGCGAACTGGCCTTTCCGGTCGAGGAGATCACCGTCGCAGGTAATTTGAAGGAAATGTTTCTGAATATTTCCGAAATCGCCAACGACCTTGAATTCCGTGGAGCAGTAGCTTCTCCCACCATCCGCATTGATGGCCTGACTGTCGGAGGCGAATAAGACCAATCTTTCTCTGTGTCCTCGGTGGTTAATGAACCCCTTTGACCACAGAGGACACAGAGGATCACAGAGGCTACAATCCCTCCATGGGCGGATTGATCCAGCCTGCTCCCTCAACCGAACAGAGCGAGTCCAACTGGCGACCCATTCTGCTTGGGGTGGGCCTTGTGGTCATCGTAGTTGGCGCAATCGCCTTCTTCCTGCGGGAGGCGCCGAAAAATGGAAATACACCCCATCCCTACGCTGCGAACATCAAACTCTCAGATCTTAAGATGAGCGCCGCCGAGAATTTTGTGGGAGCCAGCGTTACCTATCTCGATGGCACCGTCACCAACTCTGGCGATAAGACTCTAACTCACGCCATAGTGCACGTGACCTTCAAGGATTCACTTGGCCAAATTGTTCAGACTGAAGACATTCCTCTGCACGTTCTTCAGACCGGTGGGCCGTATCCGGAAGCAGTCGATCTCAGCAACTCACCTCTTGCGCCCGGCCAAAGCAAGCCCTTCCGCCTCACGTTTGAGCACGTCAGCAATGACTGGAATCATGAATATCCGGCGCTACAGATAACCGACGTGTCTGTGAAGTAACTTTTCCGCCAAGGATTCATGCAGTCGTCGCCAGAGATCTGCGAGTATCCTCGCAAATCCGTGGCTCGTTCGAGTTCCACTACAATAACCTTGATGCCCGAAACTAAGCCATTCCGGCTGACGGAATCGGTCAAAGCCGCTGGTTGAGCTTCCAAGCTGAGTCCGGCGGCGCTGGACGCGGTGCTTGGGAAATTAGCCCGGCAACATGACCCGAACGTTCTGGTCGGCTTCGACCACGCCGACGATGCCGGCGTGTATCAAATCGGCCCGGCAACCGCGCTGGTGCAAACCGTAGACTTCTTCACGCCCATAGTTGACGATCCGTACATCTTCGGTCAGATCGCCGCCACCAATGCGCTTAGCGACATCTACGCCATGGGTGGACGCCCGCTCACTGCGCTCGCTCTTGTCTGCTTTCCAGAGAAAGGTGATCTCGAAATTCTCGAACGAATTCTCGCAGGCGGACTCTCCAAAATGATGGAGGCAAATTGCACCATCGTGGGCGGCCATAGCATCCGCGATGACGAAACTAAGTTCGGATATTCGGTTACAGGGCTCATTCACCCCAGCGAAATTCTCGCTAACTCGGGCGCCAAAGCTGGCGATCGCCTGCTGCTCACCAAAGCTCTTGGCACGGGGGTGATCTCGACCGCAATTAAGAAGGAAAGCGCGAAGCAGTCATGGATAGATGCCGCTGTCCGCTCCATGACCACTCTGAACAAAGCCGCAGCGGGAGTTATCACCAAGCATGTGGAGACCGTCGCCAGCCATGTGGTGGAACGTAGCCCTGTGGTGGCTCGTGTGGGGACGGGCGCCCCGCCCGCCTATGCGGAGCGCATCTCAGTTGTCCACGCTATGACAGATATCACCGGCTTCGGCTTGATCGGCCATGCACGCGAGGTGGCGCTCGCCTCGAATGTGTCTCTTCTTCTTCAGGCGCATCGAATTCCTCTGCTCGAAGGCGCTATCGAATGCGTGCGCGCCGGACACATTCCCGGGGGCCTCAAAGCAAATCGCGAATTTGCGGAATGCGTCGTTACTTACGGCGACGAAATCGCCGAAGACATAAAGACCTTGCTCTTCGATCCCCAAACCGCAGGAGGCTTGCTGGTTTCGGTAGCCAGCGACTCGGTGGCAGAATTGATTCAAGTCCTTCAGGTGTCGGGTGTGCTGGCTGTTGAGATCGGCGAAGTCCGGCCAGCGTCGAAGCCCCTGATTACGGTGGTGCCGTGACCTTCTATTTTCTCTTCAATCAAATAAAGCTGTGATAATCTCCCACCCAACCGGGGCGTGCAAATCCGCCCTGCAACGGAGGACTTCATGGCAACTGGCGGATTGGGCATGGGCACGGCTCCAGCATCCGCTCCGAGCAATCTGCTCGAGCAGAAGCTCCGCGCTGAGGCCGTAGTCAAAGCTGCGGCAGGGTGGTTTCTCTGGGTTGCCGCGCTGTCCGTGGTGAATTCTTTCCTGTCGATGTCTGGCTCAGGCATTCGCTTTATCTTCGGACTGGGTACAGCTCAGATCATCGACGCTCTAGCGCACCAGGCGGGCAGCAGCGGTGTGGTGCTCGATCTAATCATCAATGGCTTCGTCGCAGGTGTCCTGCTGCTGTTCTGGAATTTCGCCCGCAAAGGAGAGAAATGGGCGTTCATCGTAGGAATGGCCCTCTATGCGGTCGATGGTTTAATTCTGCTTTCTCTGAAGGACGTTCTCGGCACGGCTTTTCATGCCTATGCTCTCTACCGAATGTATCGCGGAATAGCAGTTATTCCCGTGCTGCAGCGCATTGAGCAGGCGATGGCGCCTGCGGGCGCGCCGATCGTGCCCAAATAAACAATCAGATTTGCTTATTGCGGAGTCGCTCCAATCGGAGTCTCTGCCAGTTGTGAATGCGTTAGCGTTTTTCTGCCCGTCTGCTCGCAATTCTCAGCATCGCCCGCGCCGGATGTCGCATCTTGAAAGCATCTATCATTTTTTCAGGAGTCCAGCCATGAAAACTCGCACGTTAGGACGTTCCGGTCTTCAAGTCTCCGCCCTCGGTCTCGGCTGCATGGGCATGTCGGAATTCTACGGTGGACGCGATGATAATGAATCCATTGCCACCATTCACCGCGCGCTCGAACTCGGCATTACTTTTCTCGATACGGCGGACGCGTACGGGCCCCATACCAACGAAGAGCTGGTCGGAAAAGCTGTCAAAGGCAAGCGCGATCAGGTTGTGATCGCCACAAAATTCGGCATTGTTCGCGATCCAACCCACCCACAGGTGAGGGGTGTAAACGGCAAGCCGGAATACGTTCGCAAATCGTGCGAGGGAAGTTTGCGGCGCCTCGGTATAGACCGTATCGACTTGTACTACCAGCATCGCGTCGATCCGAATACGCCAATTGAAGAGACCGTAGGCGCAATGGCGCAACTCGTGAAGGAAGGCAAAGTCAGCCATATCGGGCTCTCTGAAGCGGGACCGCAAACACTGCGACGAGCTGTGAAGGTTCATCCCATCACTGCCCTGCAGACCGAATATTCCCTCTGGACGCGCGATCCCGAGGACGAGATTCTCGCCACCTGCCGAGAGCTGGGAATTGGGTTCGTTGCGTACAGTCCGCTGGGTCGTGGATTTCTTACCGGTCAGTTCAAACGATTCGAAGACCTGCCCGAAGACGATTACAGGCGGCAGGCGCCCCGTTTTCAGGGAGAGAATTTCCAGAAGAATCTTGATCTGGTGCGGCGGGTGGGAGAAATCGCAAAAGAGAAGAGCATTAAGCCTTCGCAGTTGGCGCTGGCCTGGGTGTTGGCGCAAGGCGAAGATATCGTGCCCATTCCGGGAACGAAGCATCGCAGGTATCTCGAAGAGAACGTGTGTGCGCTCGACGTAAAACTCACGCCCGAGGATCGGCGGCGCATTGACGAGGTCTTCCCCTATGGATCAACTGCGGGGCTGCGCTACCCGGAACACATGATGCAATTGGTGAACGCTTAGTACGGCAACGGTGCCTTCACGTGCACTTCATCGTCGGTGAACGGCGTCGTATCATAAGTCTCACCTATGACGAGCATGCGCCAAGGCTCGATTCACCTGTTTCGCATCGCGGGCGTTGATGTGTTCCTGCATTGGTCGTGGTTTCTGGTGGCCGCATTTGAAATCAGCGGCCGCACCAGGACCTATTCCAGTCTTTCCTGGAACATTCTGGAGTATCTCGCGCTGTTTTCGATTGTGCTGCTCCATGAATATGGCCATGCTCTGGCCTGCCGGCAGGTGGGCGGAATTGCGAATCGAATCGTGCTCTGGCCGCTTGGTGGGGTGGCTTATGTGGACCCGCCGCCGCGGCCAGGGGCTACGCTTTGGAGCATCGCGGCTGGACCGCTGGTGAATGTCGTTCTGTTTTTCGTTCTGACACTGACTGGCATGTTAGGGCGATCGCACGGCTGGTTCGCGGCGGTGCCCAATATCCACACCCTTCTGCGGGCAATCTGGTACATCAACCTGGGTTTGCTGACCTTTAATCTGCTGCCTATCTATCCTCTGGATGGCGGCCAGATTCTTCGGTCTCTTCTCTGGTTTGTGCTGGGCCGCGCTCGAAGCCTGATGGTGGCTGTCAGCATTGGGTTCATTGGCGTGGCCGGACTTATCGCCCTCGCGTTATGGATACACTCCGCCTGGTTCGTTGTTCTGTCCTTCTTCATCTTGATGAATTGCTGGGGAGGACTAAAACAGGCGCGAGCTTTATCCCGCCTGGCAAAATTGCCGCGCCGCGAAGGGTTTACTTGTCCTTGCTGCAAGTTGGCCCCACCAATCGGAGCGTTTTGGAAGTGCGCCCAATGCGGCCAGCCCTTCGACACTTTTGAAACGCAAGCTGTCTGCCCGAAGTGTAACGCCCGATTTGCGGTGACGGGGTGTCTGGATTGCCGCAGAGCATATCCCATGAATGAGTGGATGGCGCCTGCT
>DAIMDJ010000082.1:0-2953 GCA_036725905.1 Terriglobales bacterium | reverse complement strand
GCAGCCGCAATGCGAACCAACGTATCCCGGTGCTCGCCCAGGATACCCTTGGCCGTGTTATAGCCCTGTCCGATCAGCCGCCGTACTTCGTCATCGATCTTGATGGCAGTAGCTTCGCTATAGTCGCGGTGCTGCGCGATCTCGCGTCCCAGGAAGATCTGCTCTTCCTTCTTGCCGAATGTCAGCGGCCCCAGATCGCTCATGCCAAACTCGCAAACCATCTTGCGCGCCAGTTCGGTGGCGCGTTCGATATCGTTGCCTGCGCCGGTGCTCATCTGGTTGAGGAACAATTCCTCGGCGATGCGGCCGCCCATCATGATGGCGATCTGTGTCTCCAGATATTCCTTGTTGTAGTTGTGCTTGTCGTCAATGGGCAATTGCATTGTTACACCCAGAGCCATGCCACGCGGGATGATCGTGACCTTATGTACCGGATCAGAATGGGGCAGCTTGGCGGCAACCAACGCATGGCCGGCTTCGTGATAGGCAGTCACTTTCTTCTCTTCTTCTGAGAGGATGAGCGACTTGCGCTCCACGCCCATCAGAACTTTATCTTTGGCCACCTCGAAATCATATTGCAGAACGGCCTTGCGGTTCTGCCGTGCCGCGCTCAACGCGGCCTCGTTGACCATGTTGGCCAGGTCGGCTCCGGAGAAGCCCGGAGTGCCGCGAGCCAGAACCGAAAGATCGACATCATCGGCCAACGGAATCTTTCGCGTGTGTACGCGAAGAATTTCCTCGCGTCCCCGAACATCGGGACGGCTGACAACCACGCGGCGATCAAATCGCCCAGGCCGCAGCAGAGCCGGATCAAGCACGTCAGGCCGGTTGGTAGCAGCCATTAAAATGACGCCTTCGTTGGACTCGAAGCCATCCATCTCAACCAGCAGTTGGTTCAACGTTTGTTCGCGCTCATCGTGCCCGCCACCCAGTCCGGCGCCACGGTGGCGGCCAACTGCATCAATTTCGTCGATGAAGATGATACAAGGCGCATTCTTTTTTCCCTGCTCAAACAGGTCGCGGACGCGGCTAGCGCCCACGCCGACGAACATCTCTACGAAGTCTGATCCGGAAATCGAAAAGAAAGGAACATTCGCCTCTCCGGCGACCGCCCGCGCCAGCAGGGTCTTACCTGTTCCCGGAGGGCCAACCAGCAACACGCCTTTCGGAATCCGCCCGCCCAGCTTTTGGAATTTCTGCGCTTCGCGCAGGAACTCGATGATTTCCTTTAGCTCTTCCTTGGCCTCCTCTACGCCCGCAACATCTTTAAACGTAACTTTCTTCTGCTGCATGGAAAGCAGCCGGGCCCGGCTCTTGCCGAACGAAAGAGCTTTGTTTCCTCCGGTCTGCATCTGGCGGATCATGAAGAACCAGAGCGCAGCCAGCAAAATAAGTGGAGCCAGATTCAACAACCACGTGGGCCAGCTTCCGTTGCTGATGTCTTTTATGGTGATGTTGACGCTCTTATCGCGGAGCGTCTTAATCATGTCGGGATAATTTTGCGGAACGGTAGTGTGGAAAACGGAATTGTCGTTGCGGTACTTCCCATGCACCTCTACGCCGGTAAGCGTGACCTCTTTGATGTTCCCCTGGTCGACGTCCGTCATGAATTGCGAAAAATTGATTTCCTTCTCTTTCTGGCCGCCTCCGCCCATCTTCACTACCTGCCACAACACAATGGCTGACAGCAGGATTACCAGCCAGAACACTACCGTTTTAACCGTCGAATTCACTTAAAAGCTCCTCTTGGACCCCTCTGTATGTTTCAGAACCCTTTTAACCCAATTACTTTAGATGCTCGTGAAGGTTTCTCAGCCGCTCTTTCTATTCGCCCAGGCACTTGCCCGTCGGCTCACCGCGAGCAGCAACAAATTGTGAGTAGCTGATCTCGGGGCTCCGAGGGTTTTGTTGGACAACTCGCCAGAGCAAAGGCGTGGAAGTAAGGACAAATTCCCAGAATCCAAAATCGCAACATCCACCCGATACCTCTCCGATCCGGATGGGGTTTGCTCAGCAAATTCTCCTGTGCAGTCATTCTAACCTTTTCGGCCCAAAAAAGGGCGCAGTTGTTGGAGTGACTTAAGTCATGGTTCCGCTTCACCTTGCGAGGCAACATATGACCCAGGCGCGGATGTTACCGCGCACAACCGCTCAGGCCTGAGAGACCGATTCACGATGTCCCAAGCGGAGCCTCTCGAATCGCAATGACGTTCTTTACAGCCTGACGCGGTTGCAAGCGAGCGGGCGTGGGAAATCCACGAACCCAGACAATCTCGTCTCCACTTACAATAACCGGCCAGAGTTTACGTTCCTCACCCGTGACGTGCTTCTCCTGGAGCAACTCCTTTACCTTTTTCGGGGCCTTGGTATGCGCCGGCCAAAAACGGTCTCCGGGGCGCCAATTCCGAACAGTCAACTCTCCTGCAGCCGCCCCCGAATCGAGTAAATTTTCGGCATTACATGCTGCGCGTTTCTCAGCCGAGATCAGCATTGCTTCGAATAACGTGCCTGTTTCCGGAACGGGCACCTTGCCTGGAACCGGTAGAAGATATCGGTAATCGTGGATAGATTCCGAGATTTGCGGTGCCGGCTCGAACTTGAGTTCGCCTTTATCAATTGAAGCCATCCAACCGTCAGGCAACGCTGCTTTTCCTGGACAGCGACCGTTGCTGATCAAGTCGAGAATCTCTTCTACATGGCGAAATTCCAGGCGCAAGCCGAAGTTTTCCGCCGATGCTCTAACCAGACGTCGCTGTAGAGCCAAGGGCAAGCCTACAAAGTTTTCCAAACCTACCGTCGCGCCAGGGTCCCGCGGGCGGTGCCCCGCGGAGGCTTGCAGAATGCGCCCGACCTCCGCGCTCCAGTATTCTTCCTCTGCCCGGGCAATCTCTGCAGTCTCAGCCAAAATCTCGCGGACCGCAGGATTCAGATTTCGTTCCAACCGGGGCAAAAT
>DAIMDJ010000081.1:0-8931 GCA_036725905.1 Terriglobales bacterium | reverse complement strand
GAGGCTTGGTCGTCAACATGGAGTAATAGCTGATTACGTTGCGGACCTCGAGTTCAGTCAATTCGAGCCGGCCAGCAATTTCGGCGATCACGTCGTCGGCCAAGTGCCCAATCTCATCTTGTGCATACAGCAGCGTCGGTACTAGCACGGACCTCTTCGTCGGATAATGCGTGAGCATCTCCGAGAATCGTTTCTCGAATTGATCTGAGAACCGCATTCGATTCGTTTCCTCTGTGATCCGCTGTGCTGTGGTCAGTTCGTCCTCAACGATAGAGGGCACAGAGGCCACGGATGGATCGTTACCTATCTATTTCGCCTAAGACGATATCGATGCTACCGATCGCCGCCACCACGTCCGCGATCAGCCTTCCCTCGCACATCTTCGGCAAAGTTTGCAAGTTAGCCAGACATGCGGCACGCATGTGTACTCGATATGGCTTCGCGGTGCCGTCGCTGACCACGTAGTAGCCCATCTCGCCGCGGGGCGATTCCACAGCCTGATAAACTTCGCCCGCTGGAACTGCGAAGCCCTCAGTAATGATCTTAAAGTGATAGATGAGCGCTTCCATCTGCGTCTTCATCTTTTCGCGATCGGGAAGCACCACTTTTGGAGCATCGGCTTTGATTGCTCCTTCAGGCATGCCATCAAGCGCTTGTTGCACAATAGCAATGGATTCGCGCAGCTCCTGCACGCGGCACATATATCGCGCGAATACATCACCATCCGTAGAAATCGGCACCTTGAACTTGAACCTCTCGTAGCTGGAATACGGCATATCTCGCCGTAGATCGAAGTCCACTCCGCTTCCTCGAAGAGTCGGCCCGCTTGCTCCCAAGGCGAGCGCGTCTTCAGCGGTAATCTTCGCCACACCTTTCGTGCGCATCATCCAGATCGGGTTTCCGGTCAGCAGGTTTTCGTATTCGTCTACTTTGGATGGAAAACGATTGGCAAAATCGCGCGCTCGCTCGAAAAATCCAATCGGCGGCTCAAGCGCCAGGCCACCAATGCGGAAGTATGAAGTCATCATGCGCTGGCCGCTCACCATCTCGAACAGGCGAAGGATGTCCTCGCGCTCGCGGAAGCAGTAAAGAAAAACCGACATGGCGCCAATATCGAGCGCATGTGTTCCCAGCCAGACCAGGTGGGAGTTAATGCGTGTCAGCTCGTTTAGCAAAACCCGCATCCACTGGGCCTTAGGCGGAATCTCAAGCCCGAGCAGTTTTTCCACCGCCAGGCAGTAGCAAAGATTATTCGTGAGCGGACAGAGATAATCGATTCGATCTGTGAGCGGCACCACCTGCTGATAAAACTTCGCCTCGCAGGTCTTCTCGATGCCGGTGTGCAGGTAACCGATGTCCGGCATCATCCGCACCACGGTTTCACCATCAATCTCAAGGATCAAGCGCAACACGCCGTGTGTAGACGGGTGCTGCGGCCCCATGTTGAGGATCATGGTGCGATCCTCGACTGGCTCGAGCACCGGCATTGGCGTGAGGTGGGCCATAGCTAGCGATAGCCTTCCACCGGATAATCCTTGCGCAGTGGGTACCCCTCCCAATCCTCCGGCATAAGCAAACGCCGTAAATAGGGATGTCCTGTGAAGCGAACTCCGAACAAGTCGTAAACCTCGCGCTCGAAGTAATTGGCCGCAGGCCAGATTGAAGTCACGGAATCAACCGCTGGGCTTCCACCGTCGAGCCGAACTTTCAACCGAACTCGCTCTTTATTTGAAATCGAGAGCAGGTGATAAACCACTTCAAACCGGGGCTCTTGCGGAAGCCAGTCAACACAGCTCACGTCGGAAAGAAAATTGAACGGGCACTCAGGATTATCACGTAATAGAACGCAAGCCTGGCGGATGAAGTCCCGGTTGATATAGATGCTGATCTCATCGCGGTCGAATCTAGCCTCCTCGACCGCGACCGGGTTCCAGGCCAGCAGTTTGGCAATCGCCGGGTGACTCTTGAGCTGCTCCAGGTCGGTGATCGCGGGCGGCAACGGCATCAAACCTCACCTCGCCCGGCCGATGACGTGCCCCAGTCCAGCACTCCTTTTTTCCAGATATAAAAAAATCCGACCAGCACAATTCCGATATAGACCAGCATCTCCCAAAAGCCGAACATCTTCAGATCGCGCAGAATTACGGCCCAGGGATAAAGAAATACTGTTTCCACGTCAAACAAAATGAAAAGCATTGCCACAAGGTAGAACTTCACTGAGAATCGCTCGCGAGCATCGCCAACCGGAGTCATTCCGCATTCGTAAGGAGAGAGTTTGGCGCGGGTAGGCTTGCGATAACCGATAACCCAGGAGAGCACGACAATAGCGCCGGCCAGAAGACTGGCAAGCACAAAATGGATCAATAATGGCAGGTAGCGGGCGAAATAATTGTCGGGCATAGGGGAGCTAACTACAATTCGCGCCAAACACTGCTTAAACAATCTAGATTAGAGTTGGCATGTGGTAGTGTCAAGCCAACGGGCGTGCCTTTGAGTGGAACAATCTAACGGCTAATGCAACGACGGAACGCGATCACATGATCTTCGGTTTCAATACCGACATTAAACACGAAGACACTGTGTACCACGTGCAGAGCGAGGCGCGAGAGAACGAACTGCTCCTGCAAACCCAGGTGTTCGTCCGCGGGCGCTGTGTGGGAAAGCGGGCAACTCCTTACGCGGACAAAGCAGCCAGCGGGGGCTTTAGCGATCAGCAGAGAGAGCAAATCCTGCGCGACCAGCACCGGTTGGTGTTAGACGCCATTCGTGAAGGCAGGCTGGATCAAGTCTTCGATAAGCGTGAAACGCCGGAGAGCCTGGCGGCAATTAAACAGCTCGATATCCAGTGGTTAAACGCCAGTTCGGTTCACTCCGACCGGAAACTGATTATGCGATTCCGCGTGACGGAGGCCGGATCCGGAGTGCAAGGAGCTCGGCTGACCGTCCGGTTTGCGAGGCCCGATGCGGTTCCGTTCTACACACAAGTTGTGACCGACGCCAGCGGCGATGTCGAAATGAGCATGGAGATGGACGAACCGTCTTTGCAGGATTCTTCTGTACTGGTGCAGGCCAACTACTCCGGTCGCACCGCGACCCGAAAATTTCAACTCCGGAAAATTGAGGCCTAACCCCCGAAATGAAGCTCGTGATCAACGGGGAAGCTCGCAGCTTCGACCTCCCGCTTACGCTTGCCGGACTGCTTGAGCAACTCGGAATGAAGCAGGACCGTGTCGCTGTCGAACTGAATCGCACGATTGTCCCACGTGAAAAGTGGGGCGAAACCAACCTTTCGGAAGGCGACCGCCTGGAGATTGTCCATTTTGTCGGCGGCGGTTCGGGCGCTGCCCAAGAATTCCTCGTGAAGGAACTTACCTAGTCAACCTTTTCACCTCAAATCTTTCATTGACTTCATCCAACTCCCGCCTAAAATGTTTCAAACATTTCTATGCTAGATTGTTTGAAACATTTCGGTCTTCTTCATGCAGAATCTCTTTACATCCCGTGATGTGATTGCCCTTACTGGCATCACTGCCCGGCAGTTGCAGTGGTGGGACGAGCGCCGCATCGTTGTGCCCGCGCGCCAAGGCCATCGACGGCTCTATTCAATGGAAGATCTGGCCGAGATCGCCGTGATATGCGAGCTGCGGCGCCGTGGCTTCTCGCTTCAGCGAGTGCGCAAGGTCATGCGTTTTCTCCAGCGCGAATTCAGCAAGCGTCTGGCGGAGACGGTAAGCGGCGCTTCCGAATATCACCTGCTCACTGATGGCCAAAGCCTCTATTTGGAAACTTCGGCCAAACAAATTCTCGACATTTTGAAGAACGCCAGGCAGCCCATGTTTGCCATCTGCCTCAGCGATACCGTGCGGCAAGTGCGCGCGGTGATTCGGAGTTCAAAGAAAGGCAACGGGTCCACGTCAATATCACTTTATAGACGCAGTAGGGCTTCATAGCAGAGGAGTTTGGTTCCAGGGGAGGGGAGATGGTTGCAGAACTAAACGTCCTGAGCGAATGGATCCCGGAGCAGATGATTCCGGGCACAATCTTTGTGCTGGAGAACGCCGGCCGAATGGGGGAGAAAGAGGATCCTTATTGGGCCGTGCTGTCCTGTCCTAAATGCGGAACCCTGGGTCTTATCACGCGCAAGCAGCTCGCTGGATTGCTGCCAGTGATCTGCGGGTCGGATAAGTGCTCGGCGCAGTTTTTCATCAACGACAGCGATATCGTAGTTCGAAAGCCGTGCTGACTCACTAATCGATCGAGGCATGGGCGTTCTCGCTCGTGTGTCGGCCTAGATCCCTACTCGCGCCTTATCCAGCAACACCGGAATCTGTTCGACAATTTCAATCCCGAACCCCTCGAGCGCGGCTACCTTCCGGGGATGATTCGTCAGAAGCCGTATGCGCCGTAGCTTTAAATCGGAAAGAATTTGCGCTCCAATGCCGATCTCGCGCTGAGTGCGACGTTCGCTCTCGGGTCCAGCCGGTAAATGCCTTTCACGATGGAAAGCGAGTGCGGTCCGTTCACCTATACGTTCCACCGAGAATCCCTTTGACGTCTGATGGAGGTAGATCAGTGCCCCGCGTCCCTCGTGCTCAATCATCTGCAAAGAGCCTTCGATGGTGGCGTGGCAATCACAGACAGTTGATCCGAAGACGTCGCCCATCAGGCAGTGCGAGTGCATACGAACCAGCACAGGCTCGCTGCCGCTTTCGATGTCGCCCCGAACTAGCGCGACATGCGACTCACCTCCATCGATTTCACTTTCGTAAGCAATCAAGCGGAATTCGCCATGGCGGGTGCTCACCAGCGCCTCTCCCACACGATGCACATAGCGCTCGTGCTGCATACGGTAACGGATCAATTCAGCCACCGTCAGCATTTTCAGATTGTGCGTACCGCAAAAATCGATCAGATCAGGGATGCGCGCCATGCTCCCATCGTCGCGCATGATCTCGCAGATGATTCCTGCTGGAACAAGCCCTGCGAGGCGAGCCAAGTCCACCGACGCCTCCGTCTGCCCAGCACGCACCAGGACGCCGCCCTTACGTGCTCGCAGGGGAAACACGTGTCCCGGCCGCGCCAAATCGGAGGGCCGCGTGGCGGGATCGATTGCCACCTGGATTGTTCGGGCACGGTCGTACGCAGAAATACCAGTGGTCACACCATCTCGCGCATCAATAGCTTCACAAAAGGCTGTGCCGTAATTCGAGGTATTTTCCGAAGTCATGGGCCCGATGCGCAGATGATCCAAACGCTCTTCGGTTAATGCCAGGCACACTAGCCCGCGCCCGTATTTCGCCATGAAGTTAATGGCTTCCGGAGTAACTTTCTCTGCGGCGAGGGTCAGATCGCCTTCGTTCTCGCGATCCTCATCGTCCACGACGACGATCATCCGGGCAGAGCGAATTTCTTCGATTGCGCTGGGGACATCGGTAAATGGCAGCTGGGACGTCATGCTGGTCAAATTCTAGCAAAACGTGGTGCGTTCCAGGTCTACGTGCCTGGGTGCAAGCGCCGGATAATCCAGAAAAACAATGCCTGCCAGATTGGCATTGAAAAAGAGAAAGGCCGCCAGTCGGCGGCCTTGGTAGAGGAATCGACTCTTTTATAGCGTCGATTCAATTTCAAATCCCCACGCCTCCAGCAAAGGCTCAGGGATGTATTTGGAATTCTTGTTGCGCCGTGCCCACTCGCGCAGGCGAGTAGAGCGCAAGTACTGGTCGGGCGAGAGTTTGTACTCGCGCACAACTTGCTCGAACTCGGTTACGGTAGGAATAATGGGCCCGATGGGTTCGGGCTTGCCCCAGTTGGGATTTCCACGTCGCTTAGCCATGAACGTTCTGCCTCGTACTCGTAATTAGAATTCTGACTGCTGGGATGACCTAAAATCTTAGATTCGCCTGGCTCCGCCAGGGATTCACCGCTTAAGGCTCTAGCTACTGAGAAAAACTGTACCCTTATGACGAATGGTGGCTACTTGGAAACCAGTGATTCTAGGACGCTTTCCCACAAAAGTCAATAGCGATTTGACCGCCGTTAACGGCTCTTGGCAAGCTACTTTAGGGAATCTTAACCAATTAATCCCTTTCGCAGTCCCGATTCGGGGACGATTACCGTAATCGAAAAGCAGTCGTCTCAGCAGATGCTGGCTTGGTTCTTGCCGTGCTCATTCTTCTCTCCGAATTACCCCGGTAACCTTAGTCGCCGCCCAAGTGATTGACGGACAGTGATTACGCCCCTAAATTGCAAGCTGGGAGACCGGATGAGGGCGTTCGCCGCGGACTGCTACGAAAGCAGGCTGAGGAGGCAGAATCGAGGCCAAAGAATGCCGCCGAACAGCTTCGAAAAGCGTTGCCCATCTTCCTAAGCGATGATCGTGATGAACTGGGTGGCGTGGCAAACCGCGGCTAACCGCAAGACTACTGATGTCTGACTTCCAGTCTCAAGGGCCCTTATGAGTTTACAGGCACTCGTTCTCTGTTCTGACGAGAAGATTCTTCGCGTGCTGCGCCGTGTGCTTAGCGATTTGGAGGTCAAGGTCGAGCATTGCACCGAGCGCGATGCTGCAATTCGTAAACTGACTCGCGATCGCTTTGAAGCCGTCATTGTGGACTGTGCGGACCAGGACACGGCGGCTTTGGTCCTGAAAAGCGCCCGCTCGGCCCCTTGTAATCGGCGTGCCGTGGCGGTCGCGATCATCGACGGTGCCACCGCCGTGCGTGGCGCTTTCGAGCTTGGGGCGCATTTCGTTCTCTACAAACCTATGTCCAGCGAGCGCGCGAAGACCAGCTTTCGTGCCGCTCGCGCCTTGATGAAGCGCGAACGCCGCCGCAATACTCGCGTCGCGGTCGAAATTCCAGTGACTTTCCGCTTCAACGATGGTGCCAGCCAGCAGCACGCGACGACCATTGATTTAGGCGAAGGCGGCATCGCCGTCAAGCTTCCACAGCGGCCACGCAACTCTGACTCTATGTCGGTGCATTTCTTGTTGCCTGGAACCGAGCACACCATAGCCTGTATCGGCCAGATCGCATGGGAAAATGCCGGTCGCCAGTTCGGAATTCGCTTCGTTGACCTTTCTCCGGAAAATCGAGCACAACTGAAGAGCTGGTTGGAGAGCCGCTCTCCCGAGTTCGAGAAAGATGATCCTCCTGCTGCTTGCAAACTTACTGACCTGAGCCCGGGTGCATGCTATTTGGAGATTGTCGCGCCATTCCCGGTGCGTACCCGAGTGATTCTGTCGATGCGTTTTGCCGATCTGCAGCTGTCAGTCGAAGGTGTAGTGCGAGTGATGCACCCAGAAATCGGCATGGGAGTGGAATTCACTCAGACGAGTACGCAACAGCGTGAGCACCTCGAGAAATTTATCAACGCACTTACCAGCAGCAAGAGTTCTGTTCCTGAGTTGATGGTCGAACCGGAAGGGCTGGGAACAGATGAAGTCACCATTCAGAGCTCAGAGTCAAGTGAGTTTGAAGATCCTCTGCTGGATTTATTTCGCAAGAAGGCCGATGCGACGCCTGAATCATTTCGGGCTGAATTGCGCAAGCAGCGGGGCGGTGGCTCCGCATCCGCCGCGTCGGTTTGAGATGTTGCGGAGCCCTTATCCCCCTCGCCGCGCCCGGCGAGCGGAGAGCTTTCGTTCCATAGTGGAAACCAGCAGAGCAATGTCGGCGGGCTTCACGACGTAATCGTCCACTTCCGTGTGAATGGCTTTCAGAGCGGTCTCGAACCCTGGATATCCCGTCAGCAGAACGGTTACACAATCGGGATTGGCGTCCCGCATCGCTCGAACTACGGTGAATCCGTCGCCTTCCTGACTGATGTTGATGTCACAGAGTAATACATCGTAATTGCTGCTCTTAATTAGCCCCAGCGCTTCCGCCACAGTTCCTGCACTTTTCACTTTGAAACCATACTGCTCAATGAGAGGCGGCAGCGTGAGGCGGATATTGGGCTCGTCGTCAACGAACAGCAGCCGTTTGTCGAGTGCCTGTTGGGCAGAAACGGTAGGGACAGCCGGTTTCGCAATTCTACCCCGGATCTCTTTTTCCCGCTCCTCGAGGACAGCATTCAACTCCTCAATAATTTCCAGGAGTTTCTTCGGATCCTGCTCGTTGGCCGCCCGCCGCGCCAGTTCGCGCCAATCCCTTTGCTCTCTCTTGGGGATCATGGAATATGTCAGACTAAAGCAGCTTTTACATACTCTCTGTTCGGTGCAGAACAAAGAGCGACAAAGGGAGGCAGCCACGCCGATTGTAGAGCAAATTAGCGCAAAACAAAATGGCTCTGTTCCAACAGCCAGTGTAGGGGACAAAGCTCTCAATACGCATAGAATGGCTGCGTGTCACGACTTACACTCTTCATTGGAAAGGGTGGTGTGGGGAAAACTACCCTGGCGGCGTCCTTCGCCGTCCACTCGGCGGTCGGCAACGCTCGTCGTCCCGTCCTGCTGATTTCCACTGATCCCGCCCACTCACTCAGCGACATCCTGCAGCAACCCCTACGCGATGCCCCTAAACGGGTGCCGCTGCCCCGAGGCGCTCGCCTTTATGCCTGGCAGGTCGACGCGGACAAGCAATTCCGTGGTTTTCTCGGTCGACACAAGGAAACCTTGCTTACAATCCTGGAGAGCGGTTCCTTGTTCTCTCGGGAAGATATCGAGCCCCTGCTCGACATCTCGGTTCCGGGAATGGCAGAAATGGCGGGCTTGCTTGCCCTTGAAGAGGCCCTGAGCTCAGGAAAATACGACCAGATTGTGGTGGATACCGCGCCTATCGGGCACACCCTGCGGTTGCTGCAATTGCCCGAATATTTTCAGCGGTTTCTGTCATTTCTGGAATTAGCCTCGAACCGTGATCGCGTGTTGGCCGAACACTTTGGGGGCAAAGCTCAGCCGATTGGATCGCGCTTACTCACCGAATGGACCCA
>DAIMDJ010000080.1:0-8988 GCA_036725905.1 Terriglobales bacterium | reverse complement strand
CACAAGATGAGCGAAAGAGATTTGGCAGCACTAAGCCCCGATTTTGGCTGGGATGCTTATCTGCGAGGCATCGGCGCCCCTGCGACTCAGGTTCTGAACGTCACCGAGCCGGAATTTTTCAAGCAGATGGGTGCGGCGGTGAAGACGGTTTCGCTGGACGATTGGAAAACCTATCTGCGATGGCACGTAGTTCACTCCAACGCACCCATGCTTCCAGCGAAATTCGTGAACGAGAATTTCAGATTCTTTTCCACGATATTAGTCGGCACCAAGGAGCTGAGTCCGCGCTGGAAACGCTGCGTGCGTTACACCAACGGCGATCTGGGCGAAGCTGTCGGTCAGAAATATGTCGAGCTGACTTTTGGCGCAGAAGGGAAGGATCGCACACTGCGCATGGTGCAGGCACTGGAGAAAGCATTGGGATCTGACATTCAGGATCTCTCCTGGATGGGACCAGAAACCAAAAAGCAGGCACTGGTCAAGCTGGCGGCCATCACAAATCGTATTGGATATCCCGACAAATGGCGTGATTACACTAGTCTGAAGATTGTGCGCGGCGATGCTCTAGGCAACTCGCTGCGCTCGAATGAATTTGAGTTCCAGCGGCAATTAAACAAGATCGGCAAGCCAGTGGACAAGAATGACTGGCCCTATCCGCCAAGCACGGTTGATGCCAGCTACAACCCGCAACTCAATAACATCACATTTCCAGCGGGAATCCTGCAACCACCGTTTTATGACAACCAGGCTGATGACGCTATGAACTTCGGCGGCATCGGAGCTGTGATCGGTCACGAACTGACGCATGGCTTCGATGACGAAGGCAGCCAGTTCGACGCCCAGGGAAATCTGCGTGATTGGTGGACTGCCGAGGACAGGAAAGAATTCGATCAGCGCACGCAGTGCGTTGCCGACGAATACTCTGGCTTCAACTCAGTGGATGATCTTAGAGTGAACGGCAAATTAACTTTGGGAGAAAACACCGCGGACAACGGCGGTGTGCGCATCGCCTACATCGCTCTGATGAACGTTCTTGCCGGGAAAGAACCTCCGTCCATCGACGGCTTAAGCGCCAAACAGCAATTCTTTCTGGGCTGGGCCAACGTTTGGTGCCAGAATCGTAGCGACGAGTTGGCACGTATGCTCGTCACTGTGGATCCCCACTCTCCCGGAAAATGGCGCATCAACGGCGTCGTTTCTAACATGCCGGAATTTCGTGACGCGTACCACTGCAAAGCAGACGCGCCAATGGTGCGGCAGAATGCGTGCAGAGTGTGGTGATCCGTCGCTGTCTTGTGTTGAGTTAGCACAGGCGTCCACGCCCGCGCCTCGCAATATCGGCAATTCACTTCAGCGGGTACAAGTCCAGCTCAGGCATAGGAAAGTCTTTCCGGTTGTCGGTCATCAACGCGCAGCGATGCTCCAGCGCGATCGCGGCGATGATCGTGTCGGTCAAGGCGAGGGTCCGCCCCTTTTTCGCCCATTGACCTTTGAGAGTCCCGGCAATGCGTCCCGTGGTCTTGCTCAATTCATAGCAGTCCAGCGTAGCAACCAGATCGTCAGTGTGCTGTTCTTCCCACGGACGCATGCCAGCATAGAGTTCGGCGACGTTTATTGCGGAAGTACCTAGAGTGTGCCCTGTCTGCACGAGTTCGAGAAGCAACTCACGCCGGCGGTTGCGTAAACGAAGAACGTCGATGAGAACGGAAGTGTCGAGCAAGATTCGCATTTACGGGCCGTGCCTGCGCTTTCTCGATCGGGACGCTTCATCTTCAGCTCTCGACCGCCGTACCCAAGCCGCAGCGCCCTCCGCCAGTTCGGGATGATCTTCGTCCTTCCACACAGCTTCCTTGTTCTGCAAAAACTGCAGAAGCCTTTGGCGGCGGACTTCATTGCGGGCGGTATCCACAAGAAACGCACTCCGGCCGCGAGGGCCGACCAGTTCATCAATTTCCTGGATCAGGTCTTCGGGCAGCAGAACGTGGGTTCGGCGTGTGCTCATGATTGTACATATTGAGTGTGCCTATATAGTGTGCATATGTCAAGCACATAAGTCGGGTAACCCTAGGTTCGTGACAGCTTCCGACAGTAACCCTAGATCATTGGAAGGGATGTCGACTCGGCCTGCTCGTGCGCATGATAGCTTGACCGCACCAGCGGTCCGGATTCCACGTGCCGGAAGCCGAAGCGCAAGGCCTCTTGTTTCAAATAGCCGAACTCATCGGGCGTGTAAAAGCGCGCAATTGGCAGGTGATCGCGCGACGGCCGCAGATATTGTCCAACAGTGAGAATGTCCACAGCACGGGAGCCGAGGTCACGAAAAACATCCACCAGTTCAGTAATGGTTTCGCCCAAGCCCACCATCACTCCCGATTTGGTAATCATTCCCGGTGAGAACTTCTTGGCATTCTCCAGCAATCGCAACGTGCGCTCATAACGCGCTCCCGACCGCACTGGACGATAAAGCCGCGGCACCGTCTCAGTATTGTGATTGAGCACGTCAGGCCGTGCATCCAGAACTATTTTCAGGGCGTCATCCAGGCCCTGGAAGTCTGGAATTAGAACCTCAACCCGGCACTCGGGCGACACTTCGCGCATCTGGCGGATGGTTTCAGCAAAAATGCGCGCTCCACCCAAGTTATCATCATCACGATTCACGCTGGTCACAACCGCATGTCTCAGACCCAGAGTCGCTACCGCCTCTGCTACGCGACGAGGTTCATCCGTATCGATTGGACCTGGCTTGCCTTTGGGCACTGCACAAAACCCGCAACGGCGCGTGCAGATATCGCCTAGCAACATGAATGTCGCAGTTCGGTGATTCCAGCACTCCCCGATGTTCGGGCATTGCGCCGATTCACAAACCGTGTGCAGGCCCAAGCTGCGGGCCAGCTTTTTCAAATTATGGAAGTTTTCCCCGACTGGAGCCTTGGCTTTGAGCCACGCCGGTTTGGGCTGCCGGACAGGCGGTCCCAGCTGGATTTGCACAAGTTGTGAGGCAACGGCCATCTATGGCTTGATTTTACATGTTGCCGATGCCATCGCGAAGCCAGTCACTTAGGGTGGTGGGCGACCTGAAAGTCGCCCACTTTTAGAGGATTTCCATCGGGCGTATTTCCAGGGCGAAGCGGAACAATCAGGAGAGCACAAGCTTGTGGAGGAGTTCTAGGAGAATGCAGCCTAAAAAATTTAGCTGCGGCCGATCGCGTTAATTTTCCAGATAGGCCTCAATCCATTCCTTAATTCGCACGCGCCGCTCATCCTGCTGATCAAAACGCACTCCGAAGCTTTTGTTGGGCTTGCGCCAACTCACGGCCCCACGAACCCAAATGCGCGGAAGAGTCAACAATGCAAAAGAAATTTCCACGGCCGTGCCGGGAGATATTTCCTCATCACTGCGCATAGACATGCCGCCGGCACTGAGCTCATGGCTGGTGGCGGTGAACCGGTGATTCTCGGCGGTGGTCAGTGCAATTTCAGTCATAACCGGAATGCGAACATAGCGGCGGAACTCGTGCAAGACCAACGTTTGCGTGGCGCGCACCAACTTTAGGGCAGCCGGACGTTCCAGTGGTTCATTGAAAATGGCATTGATGCCATACTTGGAGAATCGCATCGCTTCGTGTGCGCTGCCACCAAGTCCGTAGATCACCATCCGGCTGTTAGAGCGGGACGTGCGCGCCGACTCCATTATGGTTTCCGCATCGCCATCTAGCTTCAGCACACAGGCCTCGAATTTTTCTTTCCTCAGGCGCTCTGCGGCGTGCTCAGTCATGAGAACGGTCCCAATCCCGAATTGCCGGAAGCATTCCGACAACACAATCCTGGCGGAATCCTTCACGTTGATGAGCGCAACCCGTGCCGAATTTTTTCTGCTGCTGGGGATCGCGGCGGCACTGGCCAGAGCCTTATCAATCAGCTTGGTGGGGGTTGCCATGTAATTTCCATTGTGGCGTGTACGCCTAACAATGGCAAAAGGTTAGATGGGCAGGGGTAGGTACAAAAGTGTCATTACCAGGATGGACTTGTGCGGTCCCAGCATCGCAATGTTATTGCGTTCGCAGCCGTTGCCAAGAGTAGCACCGCCGTCTCGGCGGCCCGATGGGGGGCGTGACGCCCGCCAGGCAGCCGGCCAGAGGCCAGCGCTACATCTTGAGTGCGATATACTGCTTTTCCCATTTCACATCAGAGGACCCCAGTGAGGCGCGTTGGCTTTCTCCTTGTCGTTGTTGTTTCGATGCAGTTGGCCGCTCAAATCGGCTCCACTCCCGCATCGCCCAATCCGAAGGTCAGGGCAATCACCGGGTTCGTGCGGCTGGACGCATCGGCATATCAAAAGCAAATTGCCGATGCCCTCGTCGTGCTGCGGAAAGTGAAGGCCGAATTCGAATCCTCCGGTTATGAAGTAGAGACGGTGCGTCTGACAACTCAACCGCTGGCTGAACTCGTTGCCGACATGTCGGAGGACCAAGCGTCGACATTTTTGCGGCAGCTTGACGAACTGTCCGTAAAGGAGAACTTCCTGCCGAACGTTGGACCGGCAATGCTGCACGACAGCGACAATCCTGCCACCATGCACCTGCTCGAAAGGGCGCTTTCGACGCTATCAAGCATCGAGGGCAGCAGCATTATCGCCGATGAAGCTGGAATTCATTGGAAAACAATTCGCCGTACAGCTGAACTCGTGAAGTATGTCAGCGAGCACAGTCCGCACAGCCGGGGAACTTTCAACTTCACGGCCACTGCCATGCTGAAACCCTTTTCACCATTCTTTCCCGGTTCATATCACACCGGCGCTGGCCGACAATTCTCTATTGGTTTCGAAGGAGCCAACGTTGTCCGCGATGTCTTTGCCAAAGATAAGGGAAACGCCGAAGCTGCGATTGCCGACCTGACGGCTGCGCTCACAAAACATGCGTTATTAGCTGATGCGATAGGCAAGAAGGTCGCTAAAGAAACTGGCTGGGTCTATATGGGAGTTGATCCTACCCCGGCACCCCTGGGGGACGTATCCATAGCAGCCGCAATCGAGGCTTTCACCGGCGCGAAGTTCGGTTCCAGCGGGACGCTCACTGCGGCACGCATTATCACTACCGCCGTGAAGGAGGTGCCAGTGAAGCAGGTCGGGTACTCCGGGCTGATGGTGCCGGTCATGGAGGACAGACTTCTAGCGCAACGCTGGGCCGAGTCAACCTACAACATTGACTCACTGCTCGCATACTCGGCAGTTTGCGGCACAGGGTTGGATACGATTCCGCTTCCGGGTGACATCAGTCCCGAACAAATGGAGCGCCTCTTCGGCGATGTGGCTTCGCTGGCAACGAAATGGAACAAACCTCTCTCAGCAAGACTGCAGCCTGTCCCGGGGAAGAAGGCGGGCGATCAAACTGACTTCCAGGATCCTTTTCTCTTCAACACTACGGTGCACGCCTTGCCATAATCGTTAACTGTCCGTTTTGCCACTGCTGTGGCTGACGTCCGATGAACCGGGCATCCTACTGGACTGCCGATGAAAATTCGGCACCTACGCATCCCACCGTCGGAACAGTAGCGCTCCATTCGTCCCGCCGAATCCGAAGGAATTTGACATGGCATAGTCAAACTCAGCCTGGCGAGCCTTTAGCGGGACGTAATCCAGATCGCATTCCGGATCAGGATTCTCCAGGTTGGCTGTGGGCGGTAGAGTTTGATCGCGAAGAGCCAAAACGGTGATGCCAGCTTCCAGGCCGCCTGCGCCGCCAAGAAGATGGCCAGTCATGGATTTCGTGGAGCTTACGGCTAACTTGTAGGCGTGATCGCCAAACGCTCGTTTTATCGCCACGGTCTCGAGCTTGTCGCCGAGGTCGGTGGACGTTCCATGCGCATTGATGTAGCCCACCTGCTCCGGCTGAATCTTCGCGTCATGTAAAGTGTTCAGCATGACGCGATAAGCGCCATCACCTTCCGGGGCAGGCTGCGTGATGTGATTCGCATCGCCGCTCATCCCGTAGCCCAGCACTTCCGCCAGAATCCGAGCACCACGGCGGCGGGCGAATTCCAGCTCCTCCAGGATCACGATTCCCGCGCCTTCACCAATCACGAATCCGTCACGGGCCGAATCCCAAGGCCGGCTTGCCTTTTCCGGTTCGTTGTTGCGTGTTGAGAGGGCACGCATAGCTGCGAATCCGCCAACGCCCATGGGCGTGATTGCGGCTTCGGTTCCTCCGGCGATCATCACCTCCGCATCGCAGCGGGCAATAATCTTGAATGCGTCGCCAACCGAATGTGCGCTTGAGGTGCAAGCGGTGCAGGTAGCCTCGTTAGGGCCTTTGGCGCTATAGCGGATGCTGACGTGCCCGGCGGCGAGATTGACGATCGCTGCAGGGATAAAAAACGGTGAAATCTTGCGCGGGCCGCCATTCAGCAAATTCGAATGCTCGCGCTCAATTACATCGAATCCGCCGATTCCCGAGCCAATATGCACGCCGATGCGTGGCGAAAGCTCGTCTGTGACCTGCAAGCCTGAAGACTTCATGGCCTCATCCGCCGCGGCCATAGCCAGGTGGATGAAGCGTCCCATCTTCTTCAGTTCTTTTTTGTCGATGAACCGCAGCGGATCGAAGTTCTTGACTTCAGCGGCAATCTGGCAAGCAAAACCGGTACTATCAAAATGCGTAATCTTGGCAACACCGCTCTTTGCGGCGAGCAGATTGCGCCAGACCTCTTCTGTAGTGTTCCCAACCGCGCAGATCAGGCCGATGCCAGTGACTACGACGCGACGTCCCAACTACTTCCCGCCTTTCGCGTGCTTACCGATGTAGTCGACGGCATTCTGCACAGTACGAATCTTCTCCGCATCTTCGTCGGGGATTTCGATCTCAAAAGCTTCTTCGAAGGCCATTACCAACTCTACGGTGTCCAGCGAATCGGCGCCCAGGTCGTCCACGAACGAGGCGTTTGGCGTGACTTCGCCTTCGTCAACTCCCAGTTGTTCTACGATGATCTGCTTTACTTTTTCATCAACGGCTGCCATGTTTTGTCCTCGCTCACCGTATGTATGCGCGCGTAATCACATCGCCCGAACCGTCGTAGGGACAGCCGCCCTCGGCTGTCCGGTCGGGCGAAAGCTCGGCTTATTTGCTTACCTTCGCATGCTTCTCGATGTAGTCGAGAGCGTCCTGCACGGTGCGGAGTTTCTCGGCATCTTCATCGGGAATCTCCACGCCGAAGGCTTCTTCCAATGCCATGACGAGCTCAACCTGATCAAGTGAATCGGCGCCGAGATCGTCCACAAACGAAGCGCTGGGAGTGACTTCGCCTTCATCCACCCCCAACTGTTCTGCGATGATTTGTTTTACTTTTTCTACCAAATCTTTCTTTTCGTCAGCCATATGAATTGCGCCTCCTGAAACTTTCAAAAGGAATGAGTAGTGTACTGGGCCGCCAGAATGGATGCAAAAAGAACCGTCATACCAAAATGTCAGATGACGGGAGCTCTGGAATCGCCAAAAACAAATCCTAACTGCTGGAGATGGCGGGGTCAACAGCATGTTGGCAAGTGCCAATCACCAGCAGCTAATGTCCGGAATACTCGTCTCGCAAACGCGTTTGCCGGCTCGTCATCGGAATCTGGCGGCCGTCGATGAATACTTGTTTTACATCGGTGCTTATATCGAGAGGATCTCCGTTCGCGACCACAACATTGGCAGTCTTGCCGGCGTCAAGCGAACCCAAATTGCCGTCGACTCCCCAGATTTCCGCAGCATTCAGGGTAACGGCCTTGAGGGCTTCGTCACGCGGCAAGCCGAAGGCGGTCGCATAACCTGCTGCGTAAGGTAGGTTGCGGACGTTATGGGCGTCGTATGACGCAAACGCAATCTTCACCCCGCGTTTGTACAACTGCGCTGGCAGGCTGTAAACCGCGTCGTAACGTTCCTGCGGCTTGGGAGCTTCGTAAATCGGGCCGACGATTACTGGTGCCTTCAGGCTGGCCACATAATCGAGCACCGGTTGCGAGTGGCTGATGTGATTGAGCACGAATTTTAGATTGAATTCGCGAGCCAGGTTCACTGCTGCCGCCAGGTCGCTCGGTTCCTGGGCTGCCAAAACAATCGTCTTCTTGCCCTGAAGATATGGAAGCAGCGCGTCGAGTTTCAAATCGTGTTTTGGCGGCGAGGGCGGGCCTTTCTTTTCTTTGTCGTCAGCCTTCTCAGATTTTTTCTTCTCGTAATCCGCCCAGTCCTGCGCATAGTGCTGCGCGTCCAAAAAGGCTTGCCGCAATTGCGCCGCAAGCCCCATGCGAGTAGAAGGAAACTTCCGCTTCTCCCAGGATTCGTTCCGCCGCTGCTCGCCGGTAAAATTCAAGGGCATGGCGACATCGCGCACCAGAAGCATTTCTTGGGAAGATTTACCGTCCAGCTGAATGAACGAATCTTGTCCCGGCAGAGTGTCTTTGTTCTCCGGCGCGACAATTGCGTTAGTGATCCCATTCAACCGCGCGACCGGAATCAACTCCGATTCAGCGTGGAACGCGTCGTACACATGCATGTGCGGCATGATTTCGTCACTAAGCTCAATGAGATCATTGGTCATCTGCTCGGCGGAGATTTCGGTCAAGCCGAGGTAACTTTCAGAATCAATCAAGCCTGGGTACACTGTCATTCCACTCACGTCCTGTACGCGAGCGTTAGCTGGAATTTTCACTTCCTCGGCCGATCCCACAGCGGTGATTTTCCCGTTCTCTATCACCAGCACACCGTTTTCAATGGTTCCATGCGAGACCGTGAGCAACTTGCCGCCCTTGAGCACAATCGCCTGCTGCGCACTTGCGCTGCCAGGGAGAACAACGCAGATAAGAATTGTCATTCCGAGTACGGCTAACGTCCGCTTCATTCCCGCTCCTTGTAGTGTGGCATGCCGAAGCCCGGCAGCGAGCGATCGAAATATATGTCTCCATCAATCAGAACCTTGTCGGGCATACCGTAGCTTGAGAGAGGATAGCCATCCCAA
>DAIMDJ010000079.1:0-8995 GCA_036725905.1 Terriglobales bacterium | reverse complement strand
CTGGCGAAAGATGGCATTCGTTTCGCGCAGGCGTTCACACCCAGCCCGATCACGAACACTTCCCATACTACGATCCTCACCGGTCTACTGCCGAGTTCGCATGGCGTCACCGATTTCGCAGTGCCGCTCGCGGCTGTGCATCCGACGTGGGCTGAGCTTCTAAAGAAGAAGGGCTACCATACCGCTGCGTTCATTGGGGCTGTGATTCTGGATAGCAAATCCCTCGCGCCGGGTCTCGATCGCGGATTTGATTTTTATGATAATTTTCCGGAGCATCCGCTGACAAAATCACGCTTTGGACGGGTCGAGCGGCGAGGCATGGACGTCGTTCAGCACGCAGAAAAATGGATGAACGCGCATCCTGCGGGCCCCCATTTTGTCTGGGTTCACCTGTACGATCCGCACGATCCCTATGAGCCTCCGCCGCCCTACTCGCAAACCTATAAAGATCGTCTTTACGATGGCGAAATCGCGTATGCGGATTCGGCGCTGGGAAATTTCGTGGCCTATCTAAAGAAGCTGGGGCGTTACGAAAATTCCGTGATCGTAGTGGTTGGCGACCATGGCGAGGGCCTCGGCGAACATCACGAAGATACACATGGAATCTTTCTCTACGATTCCACCACGCATGTGCCGCTGGTTATGAAGGTGCCCGGTCGGAGTAATGCTGCCAGAGTGGTGGACGCGCAGGTGAGGACAACCGATATTTTTCCCACCGCGCTCGATCTTCTGCATGTGCCCGCGCCCGAGAGGCTGGATGGAGAGTCTCTCAAGCCGTACTTCGGTGGCGCAGAATCCGCTTCCCGCACGGCTTTTGGCGAAACGGATTACCCTCTGCGATTCGGCTGGGCTCCGCTGCGCTCGGTGCGGACGGACGGGTTCAAGTTCATCGAGGCGCCCAAGCCGGAACTTTACGATCTTCAGAAAGATCCTGGCGAGCTGAAGAATGAATACGGCCCAACGAATGAAATGGTGCAGAAGGGTCGCGAGCTGTTAACGGATTTGCGGGCGAAGAAGCCTCCTGCTGCGGCAGGTTCGGCAGCCACGGCCAGTCCGGGAGCAGCAAACCAGTTGCAGGCGCTCGGTTATGTGGGACAGACAGAAACCAGCTCGACGAATGCGCCTTCAGGGTTGCCCGACCCGAAAGACAAAATCGAAGAACAGAATCTGCTACACACAGCGATGATTGCTTCGGAGGATGAACGCCCGGCAGAAGCCCGATCAGCCCTGGAAAAAGTGTTGCAACTCGATTCAAAATCACCGACCGCGCTCAAGCAGATCGGCGAGCTGGAGTTGAAAGCGGGGGAGTATGCAAAAGCTGCGGCGCATTTGAAAACCGCGCGCGAAATTCGCCCTGATGATGCCACCGCGGCTTTCGAAGCCGGGCAAGCACTTGAGAAAACCGACGATCTGGGTGGTGCACGAGATGCGCTGGAAGCCAGCCTTAAACTACAGCCCAGCCAGTTGCCTGCTCGCTTGCTGCTCGGCCAGGTTTATTTACGGTTGAACGAACCCAAAGCTGCGGACGATCAATTCGAAGCGGCCCTTCTGCTGGAGCCCAAAAGCGTAGAGGCACAGATTGGAGCGGCCAAGACACAGATCGCACAGGGGAATTTTGCAGATGCGGCGCAGGAGCTCGAAGGCCTTTCCAAATCGCACCCTGACAATGCAGACGTGTTCGACGCCCTTGCGGAGGCCTATGCAGGAGCCGGAAGAAGGGAAGACGCACAGCAGGCGGAAAGCCGTGCGAAGCAGCTGCAGAAAAATAAGCATCGCTAGCGAGAAAAAACAGACCGCTCACTGTCATTGAAATCAAGCCGGCCATCACCACAATTGCGGACTGCATCCAATTCTTGGTGTTGTTTGAATCAGCGGTTATCGAGGAAAGTTATGTTTCTTCTGCTGAGAGCTCGACCGCGACAAACGGCGGCGTTGAGGGTTTCAGAGTAGGGAGGTTTCCGTGGATAAAATTCGGGCCAGAATCTTGCCGGTTGTGCTGCTGGCGGTAGGGACGATATTGCTCGCTGGATGCCCTCCACGGGAGAGCATCGAGAAAATTAACCGCGATCCGGGCAGGTATGCCGGCAAAGAGATTACCATCGCGGGCCGGGTTACGAATTCGTTCGGGCTGTTGGGTACCGGCGTCTACGAAGTAAATGATGGGACTGGCTCGATGTGGGTACTCAGTCATGGCTATGGTGTTCCCGGCAATGGAGCGAAAGTGGCGGTCACGGGAACGCTGGAGCAGGGCGTGAGCTTGGGAGGGCGGACCTTCGCCACCGCCATGCGCGAAACTCGGCGCCGCCATTAGTTCACTTCCGAAAGTCGGCGATCAACGGGCACTCTATGCCGGAATGGCTTGCTCGATTCGAACTTCCCGCAGGAATTGCGCCGCTTCTTCTGGCAGAACTGGATTGAGGAACATCTTTCCCTCCTTCTCAAGGCCAGGAATTGGCAGGTTTGGAACGATGTTCAAACACCAGTGATAATAGTTAACGCCCGCGCTGACGACCGGTGCGTTGCGTATGCTGTAACTGAAATCGGGATTCTCCAGCCCAAAGTAGAATCTTCCTAGGATATCGCGCAGAATTCGAGCGAAATCCGGCAACTCCTCTCCATTGATTTCCCCAAAATTCGCCATGTGCCTACGAGGATAGATTTGCGTGCAGAACGGGCTGGGGGAAGCAAATGGCTCAATGGCGATGAAGTGCGCTGAAGTGGCGACGATTCTGCTGTGGGTATCAAGCTCTTCCTGGAGCGCCGCACAAAAGACGCAGTTCCCTGTTTTGCCATAATGATGACGCGCCTGTTGCAATCGGCTTGCGACCGCGGGCGGAATAACCTGGCTGGCAATCAAGTGAGACTGGGAGTGTCCGGGGCCGCTTCCCTCTACAGCGTGCTTCTTATAAATCGTGGCATATGCGATTCGAGGATCGAGGCAGATTTCGTCGTATCGTGATTTGGCGCTGCGGAACAGACTTAGCAACTGCGTCTCCGGCAACAAAGCAGTCGTGAGCGAATGATCTGGCGTTTCGATGATGAGTTCGTGGATGCCGAATCCTTCGACTGCGCCTGGAGAATTACCCTCCAGTTGCTCGCTAGCCATGCCGTTGAACTTGCGGGGAATAACTCTGAGTGTCCAGCTGCCCTTCAGTGACGGCACCCGCAGAATTTCTAGTGCTGTGCGGTTTTCATGGCCAGGGCAGAAGGGGCAGTTGGGATCGAATGATGGCGCCGGCTTTTGGGTGCGTCGCACAATTAGCTCGTGTGGATGCTTGATATCTTCGCTGGCGACAAACACCCATTCTTTGGTGAATCGATCCTGGCGTAATTCTGGCATGACTCTTACTCCAACGCTTTCTCCGTGCTGATGCATTTGCAAGACCAATGCGCATGTGTTCTGGATTCAGCAGAGGTCGAAGCGCATAGGGGCGCGAAGTTCCCATTCTGGAAAACGTCCGTGGGTTAACTATCCGATTTGGAATTTGTTGACGGGAGCGTCAGCCGCCAGCATGTGCTTGCTTTTGCGAAGTGAATTGCGTAATTAGCGCGGCAATGACTCCGGCAAACTAGCCAGCGCATATCCCATAACTGCCATGGCGGCGACGTTTTCCCGGAGCTCCTGGGGCGCGATCTTGTCCAGCGTGTCGGCGGCGGTATGGTGGTAGTTAAAGTAGGTGCGGCTATCCTGCATGATGCCCAATGCGGGTACCCCGGCGTTTGCCATGGGCGCAATATCGGAACCGGGACTATGGTTCGTCTGTTTGATAATGTTTGCTCCGAAGCTTGCCAGGATATTCTGTACCGGTTTTAGCCAGCCCAACGCGGTTGCGGTGACTTTAGCATTGAAGCCCAAGGGATGCGCCGCCCCGAGATCGCTTTCCATTACGGCCGCATAGTTCGCAAACTCGTTCGCATGCATCTTTGCGTAAGCGTCGTGCCCACGCCCGCCGTTCTCTTCATCCATCCAGGCAATCACGCGAAGTGTGCGGGTTGGGCGCATGTGCAGGCGCTGGATCAATTCCGCAGTCTCCATCGCGACCGCGACCCCCGCAGCGTCGTCGATCGCGCCGGTCCCCAAATCCCAGGAATCGAGGTGCCCTGACACAATCACTACTTGCTCGGGATGGTCCGACCCCTTTAGGTCTGCGACCACGTTATAGCTCAAAACCTCTGGCCCATTCTCGGAAGTCAGCGTCAGGTGCATCCGCACTCTGCCCTGAGCCGCGAGGTGAGCAATTAAATCGGCATCTTCGCTGGTCACCGCCCCCGCGGGAATGCCGGCAGGGCCGCTCCAGCCGGTGTGCGGCAGGCGATAATCTGCGCCACCAACAGATCGCACTAGAGCCGCAATCGCTCCCAGCTCGGCTGCCCGCTTCGGCCCTTCTGCACGATAGGCAACGGCTTCTCCGTAAGCTTCCAGAGCAAGACCGGCGGCTGCCTTCTGTTTATCGAACAACTCATTGAAAAGCACTATCTTTCCTGCAACCTTTTGCCTCCCCGACGCTGCGAGTTGATCGAAGTTATCGACAACAACCATCTCTGCCGTGATCCCATCAGGAGGGGTGGGCGTGGTACCGCCGAGTGCGGTCAGCACAATCTTTTGGCTAGCGCCGGCAGCTTGCGCGGGATAATCAATGAGTTCTGCAGCTTCTATTCCCCGCATCCAGTGCGGAACTCGGACTTCTTCCAAGCGAACTTCGAGGCCAACTTTTCGTAACTCCGCAGCTACGTAATCCACGGCAGCCTTTGCCTGCGGCGACCCCACGGCACGAGGCCCGATGTTATCGGTCAGATGGGCAACTTGACGATAAGCATAGTCGTCGCTGAGAGCGGCATCGCGCAGAGTAACTAATTCTTTCGTCAGCTGCGGGGAATACAGCTTCTCTGCCGGATTGGGAACTTGCTCCTGCGAATGCAGGAGAGTTGCACTGGCAAATAGCAACAGAACACCGATGGCATGATGGTGCATTCGAACCTCGTGGTGCCAGAAATGTCGTGAAGCGACGAAAAGAGTTCGAATTCTAATTGGTGATGACCGCGAGCGGCTGAGATCCAAAGTCCGAGCTGCGAGTCTAGCAAAAAAGCGGCCCCATTTCTGGGGCCACAATTCAAAGAGGCAAATAGATGGGTAAATTCAGGAAAGGCGATGCAAGGCGCCGCTCTGCAAGCCGGAGCGAGCAAAAGAGAGATGTCGGGAACTAGAGAAGAGAGTGAAGGTCATGTTGTCAGCGGCCTCTTTAATACGTCTCTAAGTTGCACTTGCGGAACCAAAATTTTTCATGGCCTGGGCCAGCCGATGGCTATGGTTATAAACCACTGAAATCACAACGGTTAGTTCGAGTTCCGCGACGTCGCTGCCCGAGAATCGCGCAGAAATCGGCACATGAGTCGAATGCAGAATCCTGCACATTCGTTGCATGGGAATACTGCGGACGTCGGACTTCAGACTTTTGCAGCTTTCCGGCTCCGCCCCGGGGGCTACCGGTTAAAACAGCGGCGCTCGGCAGGGCAATTTCGTATCCAAATCCCTTCTGCTATCGTGGTCCCCATGCTTCGCTGCTTCGCTTCTCTCTTATTGCTGACTGTCATAGGGTCCGCTGCCTTCGCCAAGGAGAAATTCCAGCATCCTGGCCCCATCCACCTTGATCATGGAGGTGAAAAATGGGCGGAGAAGACCCTGCGCAAGCTGTCGCTCGAAGAAAAGATCGGGCAGCTTTTCATGATCTGGGTGCGGGCGGAATTTCTCAACATGAACAGCCCCGAGTACCTCCAGCTTCGCGACCAGATGCAGAAATATCACGTCGGGTCGTTCGCCATGACGGTGCGCTTTGAGCCGCCATTTTTGTACCGGAATCAACCGTACGAAGCTGCTGAGCTGCTGAACCGTTTGCAGAGAGATTCCAAGCTGCCGCTGCTGGTTGCGGCTGATTTCGAGCGCGGTGTCACCATGCGTCTGCAGGGGGCTACGACGTTTCCCCACGCCATGGCGTTCGGAGCGACAGGCAAGCTGGATTACGCGGAAGCCTTCGGGCGGATCACGGCGCAGGAGGCCCGTGCGATCGGTGTGCATTGGAACTTTTTTCCGGATGCTGATGTCAATTCAAATCCCGCTAATCCCATCATCAACACGCGCTCTTTCGGCGAAGATCCGCAGCAGGTAGGCGATCTGGTGGCCGCCTACATTCGTGGCGCACGCGCCAATGGCATGATGGTCACCATCAAGCATTTTCCCGGTCATGGGGATACGGCGACGGATTCCCATCTCAGCGTTGCTCAGGTGACTGGAGACAAAAACCGCTTGCAGTCGGTGGAGTTACCTCCGTTCCGCAAGGGGATCGAGGCTGGAGTGGATGCGGTGATGGTGGCGCACGTGACCGTTCCTGCCCTTGAGCCTGATCCCAATCGTGTAGCCACCACGTCGCCAGCAATCGTGACCGGTCTGCTGAAGGATCAACTCGGATTTAAGGGCATCGTCGTTACGGACGCGTTGGATATGGCTGGCCTTACCCGCCTGTACGCTGCGAATATCGGCCGAGCCGCCGTCGATGCCTTTAAGGCCGGCAACGACCTGCTGATCATCCCTGCCGATCTTGACGCTTCATATAGAGCCATGCTGGACGCAGCGCACAGCGGCGAAATTCCGCAAGCGCAGATTGACGCGTCGGTTCTAAAGTTACTTAAGGCAAAGGCTGCGCTTGGTTTGCATAAAGCTCGGTCGGTTGATGTAGAGAAGCTTGCAGCCGAAGTCGGCAAGCCAGAAAACGTTACGCTCGGGCAGCAGATTTCTGATGACGCGGTGACCGTGGTCCGCGACAATGGCCGGCTGCTGCCGCTGAAACAAACGGGAACTGTTGCGGGAGGGCTTCCGTATCAGAGAGTAGAAGAGGTGCGCAACAACCTGGTGGTGGTTGTGCTTTCGGAAGATGTCCGCACCGAGGCCGGACGCGTGCTGGAGCGCCAGTTCAAAGCACGAGTGCCGGACGCGAATGTGATCTATGTGGATCCTCGGATCGCGGGTGCCATGTCAGATGAGGTCTTGAAAGCGGTGGACCAGGCTGGTTCAGTCGTGGCTGCGGTCTATGTTGTACCGACTGCAGGACGGATCGCCAAGGCGGATGCAGGCGGATTGAAGAATTCAGTCGGACTCGCGGACGCAAGTGGTGCCTTATTGCAGAATATTTTGGACCATGCTGGGCAGAAAACTGCCGTGCTCGCCATGGGCAACCCGTACTTGGCGCAGGATTTTCCAACAGTTGAGAATTACATTTGCACGTTTTCCAATGCGACTGTCTCTGAGATCAGCGTGGTAAAGGCGCTATTTGGAGAGATAGCAATTCGAGGCCATCTGCCGGTGAGCATTCCTAATGTTGCACAGCGCGGGGCCGGGATCGAAAGGCCGTCGCAAGTTGCACAGGAAGGATCTGGAAAATGAGGACTCCTAACGAGAGAAATGTCTACTTACGAACCTTGCTAGCAGCCTGCTTGCTGGCGCTGCTCACGCTTGTCGGTTGCAGTGTAAATGTTAAGAACGGCGAGAATGGAGAGAACAAGAAAGTCGAAATCGAGACTCCCATCGGCGGAATTCACGTCGACAATAATGCCAACGCGAGAGACACCGGATTGCCGGTTTATCCCGGAGCGCGTCTCAAGGAAAAGGAGGAGAACGGAGAAGAGAAGAGCGCCAACGTCAATATTTCCAGCGGCCGATTCGGGCTGAAGGTCGTTGCGGTTGAATACATCTCGAAGGATCCTCCGGCAAAGCTCATTGCCTATTATCACGATCAAATGAAAAAGTATGGCAACGTGCTCGAGTGCCACACCACCCACGATGGTAGTGATGTCGATGTGCATCCCGGTGGTGGCGACGATTCGAAGGAACTGAAGTGCGAGGGAGATAACAGCGGCAAAGTCGTCGAGCTGAAGGTTGGGACCAAGCAGAATCAGCACATTGTTTCGATTCAACCCACAGACAACGGCAAAGGCTCCGATTTCGCGCTGGTCTATGTGCAAACGCGGGGTCGCAAGGACACGATCTGACCGAATGCAGAAATAAGAAGTCGGAATGCAGAAGTAGAAATCAGAATAAGAAGCCAGAATGGGAAGCAAGAACGCGCCGGAGTTGTCCTGGAGCGGAGCAAGGAAGCTCTGCCTTGGTCTTACTTCTTCATTCTGACTTCTCACTTCTGCATTCCGGTCTCTCGTTCCTTGCCTCTGCTAGTTCCTCTGCGGTAACTTGAAATCCGGTGGAATATCCCTGTCATCGGTGTCGCGCGTCGGTTGAGGAAGGCACGGCATTTTGCCCGCATTGCAATGCTCCCCAGATTCGCGTAGCGACGACCGAGATCCTCCAGCCCAGCACTGAGGCACCCGTCTCACAGGAAATTCCGCACACCGCAACTGAAGCCACCTCTTCGATTGACTGGTCCCGGGCCCTGGTGCCGGCAACCTGGGGCGCTCTGGTGGCGATTTCTCTGATCGTGACTCGGCTGGCGGCGTTCGGGATTGCGATGCTGGCAGCGGGGGCGCTTGCGGTGGTCTTCTACCATCGCCGCAACCGGGGTGCGAGTCTCAGCGCTGGCGCAGGAGCACGTCTGGGAGCCGTCAGTGGCGCGCTGGGCTTCGGCATTCTGACCATTGTGTTCGCGTTTGGAACTGCGGTCCTCCACACTGGCGCCGAGCTGCGCCAGAAAATGCTGGATGCCGTGCAGCAGGCGGCATCGCGAAGCTCCGATCCGCAGGCGGCGCAAGCGGTGGAGTTTCTCAAGACCCCGCAAGGCCTAGTCGTTGCAGTGATCCTGGGCTTAATTTTGACGTTTGTAGCTTTTGTATTCTTTTCTGGCTTGGGCGGGGTGGTGGGCGCCGCATTGCTGCGGCGCAAGGACGCTCGCTGATCGCCCAAGTTGCTGATTCTGGAGCGCTTATGGCTACCTACACGGCATACCTTCTTGCCCGCCCCCGCTTTCCCCGCGTATGATGCAGCGTTCATGACCGC
>DAIMDJ010000078.1:0-9026 GCA_036725905.1 Terriglobales bacterium | reverse complement strand
AAAATTGGCGGAAGCGAGTGGGAGTCGAACCCACCATCGCCATCAAAGATAACGATCGGCGGTTTTGAAGACCGCGAGAGTCACCGGACCCCTTGCGCTTCCTGGTTGAGCTATGAGGTTGATTCTACTTTAGCTTCAGGGATCCGATGAACATTGATGAACATTAGAGAGGCCCCGCGTCTCCCGTTCTTTCACGCAGGGCCTCGCGACTGGCCCAGCACAGCCGACCTTTTCGGGTACGGCAGCGTAGTTGCTGAACCGGGATCATTCTGCATGGTTCTCCCTGGCCCCGCACATAAATCTGAACGCTGTCCGGTTTTCGGAACACGGCTCTACGCCCAAAAACCTCGGCTCGCGAAAGCCACCCGCTGGCTTTGATTGGAGCTTCGCGTACTCCGTTTCGGCGTCCTTTGTGTTGCCTTGAAGGTTTGTTAGTCCTAAGAGCCAGTTGTGCGGCTTCAACGCCAGTATCTTATTTCATGCGAAAAAGAACCCCGCCAGTCCTGGTTTGTGGAGGGCTTCGACGGGGTGGAGACAATCTCTTTGAAATGTGCAGCACAAGACTAGAGTCATAGCAAGGAGCGCCGCAATCGGGTAAATCATGTATGCCGATTGACGGGTCGCATCCCATCACGACCCATGCCAGTCGTCTCCAAATTACGGGATCCTTTCGCGCGTAGCGCCGCCCTGTGCGCTCTGTAGCCCTCTGTGGTCAATCTCGCCGTCATGGCTTGAAGTCGAACGGCGCTGTAGCGTCGATTTGGTTGAATATGGTGTCACCGGTCGACGATGCAGTCGCTTGCGTCACAGTCAGGCCCGTGATCGAAAACAATGTGGCTTTGGAGTTGCCGCCCACATCCGCGACTGGGACGTTAAGCGTGATAACTCCCGGGCCGCCCATCGTGAAACTCCCCTGGATACTGTGCGCGCCTGGATACGTCAGAAATTTGCCATGGGTTGTGTTGATGGACGAGGTTTCACCATCAAAGAAGCTGGGCGCCTGACCTGCGTCTGACTCCATCGCGGCAAAATAAGTATGGCCTGCGCCGTTCGGGTCAGGGACTTCCCAGCGCACCAGCCATACGGCATCGGTTCCACCGAGAGTGGGCAAAACTGCAAGAGTGCTGAGGTTCTGCACATTAATCTTGAAGCGATAGTGTTGCGCGTCGGGCATGGTGACCGAAGCGGAGCTGATCACCAGGTTCGAGCTAGCTGGCGTGATTGTTCCATTGGCGGAGTAAAAGGCATCCGGCGAGCCTGACGCGCCGCCAATGGCGGGCGCTGGACCCGTCACCTGCCCCACACTCGCGTACAAACTGGGTCCGGCAATCTGGCGATTGAAGGCAATAAGAGCGGAGGAGGTGCCGCCGCTAAAATTGCTGTTCACCGCATCGGCCCACACGACGTTGGCTTCCCCCTTAAGGCCTACCGTCACGCTCAAGAAATCGAGCAACCCGCGGTCTCCACCGGTTGTGCACCCGAGTCCCATAGTGCAGATAGCGCCAAAGTGGTTCGAGACCTCGGACACCTGGATAGTGGTAAAACTCGGCCTGGCATTCGGCGCTCCGTTCACGACCGTGTTCAAGCTTTGTGCCATCATCACCGACCAGTGAGCCTGAATGCCGCTTGATCCGCAGGGCTGGCTCGGACACGAGCCGAGCGTTGGCGTCCCGTACCAAACGATATCAACGCGGCCGGGATCGCCAGCGGCGATCCACGGGAAGAGATTCGTCTGCAACGTCGGAGTGGCAGCCGTGACCCTCACCGGAGCTCCCCAATGCGCGCCGTGGTCCGTGGAAACTGCCATGTAAATCTGGCTGGAGCTGCTCACGTTGCCGGTTGAATCGACCGAAGCCTGTGACCAGGTCAGGTAAAGATTGCCGCTGCGATCGATAGCGATCGGGCTGAAATCCTGACCCACGGTAACGGTGCTGTTTCCATTTGCATCGAGAGGAGCGCGGAATGCAACCGACGTAGTACACGTGGACGGCGACATTTGGCAGAGGGTTTGGCCGGTTGCAAGCGGCGTGGAGACAGCGCTCGAATATCCATTGGGAAAGCGCACAACCACGACGGCATTATCATTGCCGTTCGCGTCCGCCCCACCGGCAATATTCCCGGATGAGTCCACGAGCCCGGTGTGCGCAATATAAACGCCACCATTGGAATCGGTCACGATGCCTGAGACGATTCCGTCCGGCTCGATCTGCTGGGCGGGTAGGGGCGTGAAGGTCACGCCGTCCTGGGACCGCGTGATCTCGACAACATTGGCGCCAACCTGTCCCAGGTTCTGCTCGCATGCACCCACACATTGACCAATCTGATCGACGGTCTGATAAAGCGCGCCGCCATTTTGCGGATCCTTGAAAGTGGCAATCCAGGGCCGGTCAACGCCAACGTCGTTTGTTGCGTTGCAGGTCGTAAGCCAGGTCGCACCCTGATCGGAACTGACGCTGTTGCTGACATTCGTGAGGCCCTGGAGATCGGCGAAGTAGAGCCGATTGGCAGTATCGACGGCGAGCGCGGAATCGCCGCCCCCAATGCAGGTCGTGGGCTTGCCGAAAGTGGCAAGATCACCGGGCACAAGATGGAAGCTCTGGCCGTGATCGGTCGAGCGCCATACGAAGCTGGCGGTGGTCGAAAATCCGAACGGCGCGGCCACATAAATTCGATCTTGCGAATCAATCGAGATGCTGGGTTCGCCGGCAACCCGTTGATGATCGACGATGACTTCTCGTCCGAAAACAAGTCCCTTGGATGCAGCGCTTACGCCTGGGGCGAAGCGAAGAAGTGAGATTGACGCGACAAGCAGAGCCAGGATGGTAAGGGCGCAACGCCCGCCGACAGTTCCGAAGCAAGACATCACCTTTCGCATTGCTTTTCTCCTTGATGAGGCCCCAAAGCGAGCGAGGTGAAGAACTCCTGACACAATGACGAAGTGGCGCTTTGTTTCCGATAATGCGAGTTGCGGCAGGTCTCTCGATGCGAGAAGAAGTTTGCGGGTTGTCTATGGTCTGTGGGTATTGCCGTTCTCGCCAGCTTAGACATGACCCTGGACAAAACGCGTCCCAAAGATTTTGATACCGTCCTGATCCCGGAGGCGCGCTCAATGCCGATCAGCTGCGGGTGGAGAAACAGGCCCAGGAATTTGTGGGCCGCATTGACCAGACCGGGAAACCATTAGCGGTAATTTGTCACGGTCCATGGCTCCTAATTGCGTCAAGGGCCGCACGTTGACCGGCTTTCACACCATCCAGGATGACATTCGGCGGAAACTGGGTGGATAAGGAAGTTGTGCGCGACCGGAATTGGGTCAGTAGCCGACAGCCCAGCGATATCCCGGCATTCAATCGAGAGATGCTTAAGCTTTTCAGTGAATACGCAAGCAAAGGCCGAAGGGCCGCATAGCTCACGCATTTACAAGAACCGGCGGTTTCAACTTGGAACAGATATACCCTGGTAAGCAAAAACTATTACCGGAGTTACTTTACGGTTGGCCAACAGGGTCGTAAGCTCGGCGGTATGGGATTGAACGCCCTGCTCATGTGCCGCGATCAGCAGTCACTGCGTGTCCTCGGCGGCGCTCTGAACACCCTCGGTATCGAGCCGGAGGTTTGCCTGTCGCCTTCGGAAGGCATGGAACTCATGACGAGGGGTTATTACTCTGCGCTGGTACTGGATTTCGATCTGCCCAATGCCACGCTAATGGTGAAAATTGCCCGGCTGGCCCCCACGCAACGCAGGCCCGTTGTCTTTGCCATGATTGGCGCTCTGACGGAAATTGCTGCGACCTTTCAGGCCGGTGCAAACTTTGTCATCTATAAACCGCTAACATCCGAGCAAGTTGAGCGCTCGCTGCGCGCGGGCAAAGCTTTTATGCGAGCGGACCGGCGGCGTTCCCCGCGTCAAAAGTTGGAAACGCTGGTGTATCTCCAGTTCGGAATTGCAGCCATGCCGGCGATGGTGCTCGACCTGAATGAGCAGGGGATCTCGTTGCAATCGCCGGAGCCGCTGCCGCCGGTGCAGGCGGTTCCACTGCGTTTTGTCCTGCCCGGAACGAGTTACATGGTAGAGGGAACCGGCGAGGTGATCTGGACCGATGAGCACGGCCGAGCCGGTGTTTTATTCTCCCGCCTGACCGCCGCCTCAAGAAAGCACCTGAAACAGTGGCTCGTGAAGGGTGGCGCGAAGACGGGAATCTTCTCGCGCGTAACTCGCCCCGCAAAGTCCCGCCGCCTACAATTCGCCTCCCAGTAATCGCCTGGTGCTCAACTCAGTAGCGTCCGCACATGCTAGACTCGCCATTTCTCCCGGGTAAGCGAGCGCATGAACGATCTCACTTTTTTGCCAGCCGTTCAGATGGCTGAGCAGATTCGCCACAGAAAAATTTCTCCTGTTGAACTGGTTGAAGCGCACCTGAGAAAAATCAAGAAACTAAATCCCGTACTGAATGCCTTTGTGCAGGTGGACGCCGAAGGAGCGTTTCGTCAAGCTCGCGAGGCTGAAGTTGCCGTTAGGCGGGGGGCGAAGTTGGGAGCGCTGCATGGAGTTCCGGTTAGCATCAAGATCTCGATTGAAGTCGCGGGATTCCGCTGTGAAGCGGGAACCAAACTGCGGCAGGGAACAGTTGCATCTCAAGACGCGCCGCTGGTGTCACGCTTGCGTGATGCCGGAGCAATCATTCTGGGAACGACAAACACGCCTGAGCTGTTGATGGCGTGGGAGACTGACAATCTTCTCTATGGCCGCACCAATAATCCTTGGGACTTGACGCGAACGCCGGGAGGATCGAGCGGCGGCGAGGCAGCGGCAATCGCCTCGGGAATGTCGGCGGCCGGAGTGGGAAGCGACGGCGGCGGATCGATTCGAGTGCCGGCGCACTTCAGCGGAATCTGCGGTCTGAAGCCGACGCCCGGGCGCATTCCGGCAACTGGGCATTTTCCGAATTCGGTCGGGCCGTTTGCTCTGATCGGGGTCGTGGGACCGATGGCACGCAAGGTGCAAGATTTGAAGTTGTTGTTTGAGGTAATGCAAGGGCCAGACATCGGCGATCCATCGGCTGTGTCGGTTCCGGTGCGCTGGCCGGACCGCGATGAGTTGAAGAAAGTTCCGATTGGATATTTCGAGGATGACGGCCGCACGCCGGTGACGGCGGATACACGTGCGGCGGTGCGAACGGCCGCGGAGGCTTTGACGCGTGCAGGTTTTCAGGTCGAGCCATTTCGTCCCGATGGGCTCGAGTTGGCCAGGCAACTCTGGTGGAAATTCTTCGGAATTGCTGGAGGAATGTTGCTCGGCCCGATGACACGCGGACATGAAGCAGAGCTAAGCCCGATTCTGAAGGAGTTTTCGAGTTGGGTTGAGGCTGAGCCGAGTCACACAGGAGAGTCGCTGCTCGATGCCTGGATTCAGCGCGATGCGATTCGCATGCAAGTCTTCGCGCAAATGCGTGATTATCCCGTGCTGCTTTGCCCTGTAGCGGCAATTCCTGCGTTTAAGCATGGCGAGCGTAGGTGGCAAATTGATGGCAAGACAGTCGAATACCTCGATGCCTGGAGCTACACCGAATGGTTCAATCTGCTCGGAACTCCGGCGGCTGTCGTTCCCGTGGGCCAATCGCCGGAAGGTTTGCCGATTGGGGTCCAGATTTCGGCACGGCCATGGGAAGAAGAGTTGGTATTGTCAGTCGCGGCAGAATTAGAAACACAGTGCGGTGTCTGGCGGGCGCCGGTCCTTGAGCAAAGATTTTCGACGTTGTAGGGTTCGTCACGCCCTGTGGAATTACCAAGCCGCTAAAGATTTGAACCGCGAAGAACGCAAAGAAAACGCCAAGCCCGCAAAGAGACCCCATTCTCTGACGCGATATCCGAATAGTATTTTTATACTATTCAGCGCAGTCCTTCAGTTGACTACGCTGTTGCGATAATCTTCCTGAGCCGGGGATGCCCTGGCTGACCTTGCGTTCTCATGCCTGAAATTTCATCGTCCGGAGTTTCCGCCAGTTCGCGCGCGTTTTCGGCGCTGCTGGTATTTCTGGTCGTTTCGGCAACCTATCTTTACACCTTCCCTCAACCCAACATCTTTTATGCGGTGATCGTGCTGCTGCATGCGACGACAGGCGTAGTAGCAGCAGTCATGCTGGCGATCTTTTTTTTTCGCTTGCTGCGAAATGGAAGCTTTGCCGCGCGTGCCGGATGGGTGCTGCTGGCGGCTGGAGCGGTAATCGGAATTGTTCTGATCAAGACCGGCACGCCGCGCGTGGAATGGAATTGGCTGTACGTCCACATTCTGCTATCGCTCGCGGGTGTTGGGATATTGTTTGCGGATTGGGCCGGGAACCGTGGCTGGCTGGGCATCGGCGCGGCTCGGGCTGTGCTTCGCTTAGCAATCTGTTTGCTGGCGCTTGCCGGACTAGGTTACGGGACGCGCTACGTGCGCGAGTCGCGCTGGCAGAAGCATGCGCGGATTGAGAATCCCGCGATGCCGCCCGCTAACATGAGCGGCGAAGGTGATGGCCCGGAGGGTGCGTTCTTCCCTAGCTCTGCCCAGGTCTACGGTAAACGAAAAATTCCCAGCAAATTCTTCATGGAGTCCGACTCCTGCAAGCGCTGTCACCAAGACATATACAACCAATGGTTCAGTTCGGCGCACCATTTTTCTTCGTTCAACAATCAGTGGTATCGCAAAAGCGTTGAGTACATGCAGGACACCATCGGCCCCAAGCCTTCCAAATGGTGCGGCGGCTGCCACGATCCTGCAGTGCTCTACAGCGGATTGATGGACACACCGATCAAGCAGATCGTGCATCGCCCGGAGTCGCAGGCGGGACTCGGCTGCATGATGTGCCACTCGATTGCCAAGGTGAAGAGCACGATGGGCCAAGGTGATTTTTACCTCGAATATCCAAAATTGCACGAACTGGCAGCAACGAAAAATCCAGTCGCGCGAGCGCTGCACGATTTTCTCATCAAGCTGAATCCGGAGCCGCACCGCCGAGTTTTCCTGAAGCCATTCATGCGTGATCAGACGGCGGAGTTCTGTTCGAGTTGCCACAAGGTGCATCTGGATGTGCCGGTGAATCATTACCGCTGGATTCGCGGCTTCAACGAGTACGACAATTGGCAGGCCAGCGGCGTTTCGGGACAAGGTGCGCGGTCGTTCTATTATCCGGCGAAACCGGCGCAGTGCGCGGATTGCCACATGCCGCTGACGCAATCGAAAGATATGGGGAATATTGCCGGATTCGTGCACTCGCATCGCTTTCCCGGCGCGAATACGGCCCTGCCGACGGCGAATGAAGACTCCGAGCAGCTCAAAATCACGGAAGATTTCCTGAAAGACAAACTTCTAAGTGTGGATATCTTTGCGCTGTCGCCGGAGCGCGGCGAGTTGAAAGCTGCCGTGGCTGGACAATCTGAACTAGCGACGACTTTTGCGGTCGGCGAAGAAGCAGAGACGAAAATAAGCGCCGAAGGACAGGGCGAGGTGTCTCCCGTGACCGCGCCCTTGAACCGCGTGCAGCCGGTGGTTCGGCGTGGCGACACAGTGCGCGTGGATGTCGTGGTTCGCACGAAGAAGATCGGGCACTTCTTTCCCGGCGGGACTGTCGATGCTTACGACACCTGGCTCGAACTGAAGGGCACTGATGATAAAGGCCAGACCATTTTCTGGAGTGGTATGGTCGAGGATGATGGGAAAGGTCCAGTAGAGAAGGGAGCGCATTTTTATCGCTCGCTGCAAGTGGATGCGCATGGCAATCGCATTAACAAACGCAACGCGTGGGCCACGCGCGCAGTAGTTTACGTTCACCTAATTCCGCCGGGCGCAGCAGATACTGTTCACTATCGAGTACACATTCCCGAGAACGCAGGAAGCAAGATCACACTGCACGCGAGACTTTGCTATCGCAAATTTGCCTGGTGGAACACGCAGTTTTCGTTTGCCGGCATTCCGGATCCCGTTAAGCAAGCGGAAGTCACACCGGATTATGACGACCGGCAATTCACGTTTACGGCGCCTCTGACCGGAGTCTCAGCGAGGCGCGAGCAGATCCCGAATCTTCCCGTGGAGGCGCTGGCTGAAACCGAAGTCACTCTGAACGTGGCGCCACACGGTGCGCGAATGCCTGGAACAGAAATTGATCTGAAAGCCGAAGACTGGCAGCGCTGGAATGATTACGGCATCGGCCTTTTTCTGCAAGGAGACTTAAAGGGCGCAGCGGCAGCTTTCGAGAAGGTCACCGAAGTTGATCCCAAAAATCCGGATGGTTGGGTAAACATCGGCCGTGCGGCAGTGCAAGAAGGCGACATGGACCGGGCGCGTACCGTGCTAGAGAAAGCGCTGTCGCTTAGTCCTAATTTGGCGCGCGCGCATTTTTTCTATGCCAAAGTCTTGCGCAGTGACGGTCGTTACGACGAGGCTGCGGATCATCTGCGCAAGGTAGTCGCACAATATCCGCGAGATCGCGTGGCGCTGAACGATCTCGGACGCATTCTGTTTTTGCAGCGGAAATATGCAGAGGCCGTGAATATGCTGAAATCCGTGCTGGCGGTCGATCCAGAAGATTTGCAGGCGCATTACAACCTGATGCTTTGCTACAACGGCCTGGGTGACGAGAAGCAGGCGCATGAGCATCAAGTTCGCTATTTACGTTTCAAGGCGGATGAAGCGTCGCAGGCGATCACGGGGCCGTACCGGCAGTTGAATCCAGAAGACAATAACGAGCGTCAGGCAATTCACGAGCATGTGTCGGTGCCGTTGGATCGTGTGGGGACGGGTCTCCGACCCGTCCAGGCCGAGCGACGCTCGGCGGCTGCGCGGAGCGGAGGCTCAGAATAGTGGCCTTCACATGCGGGACCGTTCTTTCGCCCCGCTGGGGCTCGTCGCGGCTCCATAGCTCACCCACGGCTCGCGCCGTGGGCTGCATTCTTTTGCCGCTACGCGGCTTTGTCGGTTCACTTCTGCTAATGGCGCTCCTTTGGAGTGTTGCCGCGTCAGCCCAGCAAATCCGCTTCCGCGACATCACT
>DAIMDJ010000077.1:0-9184 GCA_036725905.1 Terriglobales bacterium | reverse complement strand
CCGCGCCTCTGCCGGCGTAATCGCCCCAGATGCTGGGATGCGTTTGGATCCGAACTCTGGATTTTCGGGGGCTTCCTTCCGCACCGCGCGGATCGTCCGCTGCGATGACGCTGAGACCGATCCCAGAGTGAATGTGCAGGCCTGCCGACGCCTTGGGACACGCTCCATGGTGGCCGTGCCGCTTGCCGGGCAGCAAAACGTGATCGGCCTGCTGGAAGCCTTCTCAAGCGAACCCTATGGATTCAACGACAGCGACGTCCGCAGCCTGAATCTACTCGCGGAACTGATCTTGGCCGCCATGAAGCCGGAAGAAGAAGACCAAATGGCGGAAATTTCGCAGCGAGTGGTCGACGCGAATCCGGAGCCGATAGCCGAAGACGTAACTGTTGCCTTGCCGTCGAAACCGCTTGCACCTGAAGTGGCGGTTGCCCCGCATTTTCAGCCTGATACACCTCCGACGACTTCGCCGCAACTCACCAAACCGGAGCACGCCAGGCCGGGACTCAGGGTTGCTATTTTGTTGATCGCGATAGCGATTGCTATCGGCGGCGGATTGTGGTGGAAGATCGGTAGATCTTCTGGGGCGCAAAGGTCCGAACAAGTTACGCCGGCTGTTTCCGCTAATGGATCATCTGCAGCGGGTCAGACGAATCAGGCGACGGAAAACGATTCTTCATCATCCTCTGAACTGTCCTCGCCCCTCCGCGAGAAGTTGTCTGTTCTTCCGCAAGTAACTGGGATCCAGCACACGTCTTCGTCCAACAGCAGCACCGTGATCATCAGCCTGCAAGAACAAGTTCAGTATGAAGCCCATCGGCTTAGTGATCCTGAAAGAATCTATTTCGATCTGCACGATACCGCACTTGCGCCTGGACTCTTCGGCAAGGACATTCAAATCAATGACGCACACCTGACGCGGATACGTATCGCACAACCCACGCCTGGGATCACCCGAGTGGTGTTGCAAACAAAAACCACCGCGGATTTTTCAGTTCGCATGGAGTCGAATCCTTATCGGCTGGTCATCGACATTCGCGGATCTGCGAAACCTGAATCCATGGAGCGGCCCGATCTTTCCAACCTGCCGAGTTTGTCGCGCCCGCCTCAATTGAGTTCGCTTCCCGAACCAGCAATCACGAGTGAGACACCGGCTGTTGCGACTGCCCAAAAGCTTCGAATCGTGCTCGACGCCGGCCACGGCGGGTGGGACATGGGCACGATCGGACGCAAAGGCTTAATGGAAAAGGATCTGGTTCTGGACGTTGTCAGTCGTTTGGGGAAACTGATCACGGAACGGCTGGGCGCTGAGGTTCTCTATACACGCCAGAATGACAGCTATGTCGCGCTCGAAAAGCGGGCGGAGATTGCGAACATGGCGCAGGCCAACCTGTTCGTGTCCATTCATGCGAACTATAGTAGCTATTCTTCTGCGCGTGGAGTGGAGACTTATTACACGGACACATATTCGTCCGTGAAAGCAAGAACTCGCGGAGCCGGGGCCCCGGAAGAATTACAGAGCATCGACTGGACCACTGTTGACATCCGCGAGAAGGTGGAGGAATCACGGCACTTCGCGGCCATGGTACAGCGTGCGCTGTACGGCATGCTTGCGGCGAAAACACCAGGCATTCGGGATCGCGGCGTGAAGAAGGCATCCTATGTCGTGCTTACTGGCACATCCATGCCGGCAATCCTGACGGAAATTTCATTCGTCAGCAGTCCCACTGATGAAGACAACTTGCAAAGCGAAGTCTACCGCCACCAGATTGCAGAGGCGCTTTTCAAGGGAATTGAACAGTACACCGCATCTCACCAGGTGCATCTGGCCAGTACCTCGGCCAAGACCGCTAATCGGTAAATATTTCCTGAAAAACATTTGGCCCGCTAAGCGGCGGCTTCAACTTCTGACCGATGGGAATGCCTGCGGCGTGCGAGCCCAAAACGAGGTTCCATCGCCGCAATGGCACACAGCACGTAGAAAAGCGCGGCATTGGCCGGAATCTGAAGGTTGAAGTCGAAGAGACTGTGAACCAAGATGCCAGTAATGCCCAGAGTTGCCGCGAGCGCCGTAGCGCCATTCACGTCGTGCATCCATTTGCTGATCTTCTTGGCCGCCCGGCGATAAACGATGACGAGAAACCAGAGCATCACGATAAATCCGAGCCCTCCCATCTCCACCAGCAATTGCAAGTAGTCATCATGCGCGGCGTTTACAAAAAGATCGGAATAGAAGCTGCGAAACTCAGGATATACATCCGGAAACACCCCCAGCCCCCATCCTACAATCGGTTTAAGTGTGAACATCTTCAACCCATCGCGAGTGATGTCGAGCCGTGTTCCACCCGACAGCTCTGCTCGCGCTTCGGTTCGGATACTGGCCATACGCCGGGTCAATTGGCCTCCGCCTAGCCAGGCGAGCAGTCCAACGGAGATAACGAGAAACGCGCCCAACGCCAGGGCGAGCTGTTTGCTCTTGCGTTGCCGTACCAAGATGCTAACCAGGACCGCCATTTCGACGGCGAAAGCGACCATGCCGCCGCGTGATCCGGAAAGAAAGATGGTGCTGGCCATCACTGCCGCGGCGATTGCTGCCATGGTTCTGCGCGGACCGTGGGCATAGCGGCTCAGCGCAAACACCAACGGAATCGGGGCCAGCATTTCCATCAGCCCGGCATAATGGTTGTGGTTCACGTATGGACCGTAGATCCATCCGCCGGATCGCGGGGTTCTAAGCCAGTACAGTTTCCCGCTCGATGACATGCTCTGGACAAGCGCGAGGGTCGCGACCACAAAGCCGTACGCGGAGAACAAAATAGTCAGAGATTTCACCTTTGAAGTTCTGCGCAGCGACTGAACGACGATAAACGCTGTTGCCCCATAAGAGACATACAAGAGCGCGGATCGAAGCGTTTGATAACGATACGCGGTGTGTCCTCCGAGCAACTGTAATCCTACAAGAGCCATGAACGACAACATAGGTGCGAAGAGCGGGCTGCTACTCACCATCACTTCGCCTGCTTGCGCCTGCCTGATGATCCACATTAAGAACAGTAACGCGCTCCCAGCTTCCAAGAGGAAAATCGACCACGGCTCCGTGGCGCCAAAGGCCACTGGACCAAATAGCAACAGACCGAATGCCCCATAGAAAGTGATCGGATCGAGTAGTGAGCGATATGGCTGCCGCATAACGGCCGGCTCAGTACTCGGCGAAGTGAGAACTGGCGAGGTCAATGGCTAAGATCCCTCATAATTTGTCCGCACCAGCCGGATATCATCAATCCAAAGTTTCCCTCTGATCGGACTTCTAGCCGGTACGCGCTGCACGCGGAAGATCAGCAGCTTGGTTCCCGGCCCAGTAGTAAATATCCCCGATACCTGTTTCCAGGAAGTTGAATCCTTCAAGTCATCGCTGCTGAAATATGTCTGCCCGCTATAGAGGTCTTGAATTGCAAACCGCGGGCCGCCGGCGCCTTGAATATCTTCAGCTTTGAAATATGCAGAGAAATCGTATTCGGTGTCCGGCTGCACCGGAATTAATTGGTGTATGCCGGCGTCCTCAAGGCTTCGGGCATCGAAATTGATTAGCAGGGATCTATCTCCTGAGTGAGATTGCGTTGGATCAAGAGCCAGGGAAACCTCACTCGATTGTTGATAGAGCCAGTCGAATCCTCCGTTCAGAACGCTGAGCCTGAAATTTCCATTGACGACAAGGTTCTCGGGAGATGGCTGGTAAGCCGCAAGTCCGGAAAGAGTCGCGGCCTGCTCCCAGACAAGCCGGGCCTGATCGACTTCCTGTCGGCTGACCAGATAGCGCATGTAATCGAAAACGTGACGCTGCTCGACTGGCTGATGAAGGGCTGCGACTTGTGTCCATACTTTTGCTGCGCTCTCGGTTTCTTTTCGCGAAATCAGAAAATCGAGAAAGCTCGTGTAAACGGCCGCGATCGGCGGAACCACATCACGCAATAAACCATCTATATCAGGCTTGATGCGCCAGCAAAGTTGTAAGGCAGCAGGCGGCAAATAGGGATCATGCTCCAGCACGGTGCGGAATTCGCGTAGAGCTTCCTCGGTGTCCCCTAGCACGGAGTAGAGACTCGCCGCGTCCCAAGCGATTGTGGTGCTCGTTGGTCCTACCCGGACCGCGTGCTCCAAAGCATCCTCCTCGGGCTGTGCGGAGCCTTGTACTTGATATGCGTTTGCCAGGTCAATCCAATAGCGTGCCTGATGCGGATTCAGAGAAACCGCAGAAAGGTATGACCGAACCGAATCGTCGGTGGAATTTTCCTGAAAGAAGAAGTACCTGCCAAGACGATTGCGATACTCTGCATTCCAAGGCTGAAGCCGGACTGCTCGCTGCAAGTTCGTCAGATCAGTTTTTTCTGAGAACCGAGCCGCTAAATAATCGGTCAGCGCAAATCCAACATACGCCAGAACAACAAGCGTGGAGGCGCCCAGCAGGAGAAGTCTTCTGCCCGGACTAAGTGCCATTCTCATGCAAAATATGAGGACGGTTGAGAACTTCTAGGCGCTTCCGGAGCTGATTTTTGGCGCGGATTCCGCTGCGCTGCCCAACTCGTCCTCGCAGTAATACCGATGCCCGTATTTCCCCTGGTATTCGTAGTAGTAGTAATAATCCGGAGAAGTCAGATCGACGGCGTTTAACAGTACTCCCGCGACACGAGCATTCACCTGCATCAACAGGTCGCGCGAGCGCCGCAACGCCTGCTTCGTGGTTTGACCGGAGCGAATGACCAATACGACGGCATCGGCTCGCGTCGACATGACGACCGCATCGGTCACCGATAATGCTGGCGGAGTATCTACTACGATGTGATCATATTGCTCGCGCAGTTCCGCCAGAACATCCTTCATGTTCGACGAAGCCAGCAGTTCCGCCGGGTTCGGCGGAGGAGTACCGGCGGGCAGAATAAACAATCCGGGTAAGATGCTCGAACGAACTGTGGCCTGCTGCAATGTGGCATTTCCCGTGAGCACGTTGCTGAGCCCCGTCTTCGGACCCGTGCCGAGAGTCTTGTGAATGCTGGGACGCCGCAGATCGGCATCAATCAGCAGCACCCGGACACCTTTCTGCGCTAGAACAATGGCTGTGTTGATGCTAGTTGTGGTCTTGCCTTCCTGGGGAAGCGCGCTGGTGATGAGAATAACTTTCGGCGGCGCACCCAAGGAAGTTAGGAGCAGAGAAGTCCGCAGAGCGCGATAAGATTCAGCCATTTGCGATTGCGGGCGCGATTGGGTAATTAGTTCGACAACTTCCTTGGAGGAAGCCACCGCAAGGCGCTGCCTGACACTCGCCTCGACGCCGTTCTTTGATCCGAGTGGGATCAAGCCCAACGAGGGCAGCCCAGAAAGTGCCTGTGCCTGCTCTGGCGTGCGCACGGTGTTATCGATGCCCTCGAGCAGGAATGCAAGACCAATGCCGGTTGTAAGCCCGAGGGCAAGGGCAAAAGAAAGGTTGCGCGGGACGTTCGGTTCCGCCGGGTACATCGGCACGCGAGCTTCATCTACCGGCCGGATGTTATTGGATCTCAATCCAGCAGTAACTCCGGCTTCCTTCAATTTTTCAAGCAGGCCTTCGTACAATGTGCGGTTGGTCTCGACGTCGCGCTTCAGAAGGCTGTACTCTATGGCGCTCTCGTTCAGCTTGTTCGCTTCCTGTTTCTGCTTGTCCATCGCAGCACGCAGCATGGTCTCGCGCTGGAGAGCCGTCAGGTAGTCGCTTCGCACCCGAGAGACGATCTTTTTCATCTCCACCTGGATTTGCGCATCTACCTCTTTCATTTGATTATTCATTTGCGCGACCTTCGGGTAGGAAGGTCCGAACTGAGTGCTAAGCTGCGCGACTTGAATCTTCAAGTCGGCTTGCTGCTCACGCAACTTTTCCAGTAAAGAAGAAATCGTCGCTCCACCGGGAGCGGGAGCGTCCGCGCTGGTGGCCGCCGCAGCCGCTGTGTCCGCGTCACCCGACTGCACTAGTTGATAGACAGATTCTTTCTCCATCCGTCCTGACTCAGCGGTGGTTAGCTCTTTATTCAGTTCGTCCAGCTTGGAAGTAATGATGTTCTGCTTTTCGTCAATGCCGAGGATTTCATGTTGCTTCTGGTATTTGACCAGCTTCTCCTGCGAGGTCTCTACCTTCATCTGCAAGTCGATAAGTTGCTTCGAAAGCCAGTCCGAAGCCTGCATGGTCGATTCGAAACGCGTTTTGAAGTTCTGCTCGATATAGGTGTGAATCAGCGAATTTACGACATGCGCGGCCAAATCCTTATCGGCGCTGCGGTAATGGATATCGATGACGCGCGTATTCGGCCTGAGCGAAACTTGCAGGCTCCCCTTGAACGCCGCCAGCAATTCCGAGGTGCTGGCAGAGTCAGGCTGGAGCGCGTCAGTGGTCAACTCCAGAGAAGAAGGCTGAGTGTCTCCGCTGCCGCCAAATTCTGGCCGCTTATCCAGATTGAGTTGCTTGATGACCTGAAGCGCCAGCAGGTCGCTTCTCAGAATGCTGACCTCGGTATCCAAGTCAGAGGGATCGTAGTCGATGGCGCCGTTTGCGCTGTCCTTCAGATTGAGCAGAGCTGGATCCGTTTTATTAATGGCGATGCTGCCTGCGGCCTCGTAAATTCGCGTTGTTCTCATGGTCGCAGTCGCGACCACGCCAAAAATTATGAGTACGCTGCTGATGACTACCCACTTACGTTTGATGAGCACGCGCAAATATTCGCGCAGCATCGAATCCTGCGCCTGAAGTTGCGGGTAGTAGGTTGGCGCCGCTGGGCGGCTTAGTTCGATCGGCAATATGGGCGGAGCTTCGCGCAGACCTTGGCCGTTTGCCGGGATCATTTGTGAAGCGTCCATCCATGCACCTTAAACGCCCCAACGCCGGTCGCCGACCAGCTTCACGGGCGGCCTCGCACAGAGAAATTAGTGCAGAGATTTCCCTGCTCAATAGCCGCGCATATCTTAGCAGCAGCCAAACAGCGCTGATCGTAATCAGGCTGGTTCCAATGATGAGTGTGGCGGTTGAACTGTGCAAAGCGGGACGTGCATCTCCGCTATAATCCGGCTCAATCCAACGAGGATCAATGATGAACTGGTCGGAGCAGGTCGTGCTCGTCACCGGAGGTACGGGTTCATTCGGCAGGAAATTTGTGGAGGTGATGCTGCGCGAATGTCACCCGGAAAAGCTCATCGTTTTTAGCCGGGACGAACTCAAACAGCACGATATGCGAACGACAGGATTCGACGACCCAACGCTGCGCTATTTCATCGGTGATGTGCGCGATGCGCAGCGTTTGGAGCGCGCGCTTTCCGGGGTCAGCGTGGTTGTTCATGCGGCAGCTCTCAAGCAGGTGCCAGCCTGCGAATACAATCCGTTTGAGGCGATTCAGACCAACATCATCGGCGGGCGCAACGTGATCGACGCAGCCATCAATCGGGGCGTGCAGCGGATTCTGGCGTTGAGCACCGATAAAGCCGTGAACCCGATCAATCTTTATGGCGCAACAAAACTTTGCGCGGAAAAAATGTTCGTGCAGGCCAACGCCTACGCCGGCGAGCAGAATACACGCTTCAGTTGCGCCCGCTACGGCAATGTAGTTGGCAGCCGGGGCAGCGTAATTCCCGTATTTCTCGAACAACGCAAGCGCGGGAGAGTTACCATCACCGATCCGCGGATGACGCGCTTCTGGCTCACGCTCGATCACGGTGTCAGGTTTGTGGTCAATTGCATCGAGAACATGCACGGAGGAGAAATTTTTGTTCCCAAGATTCCCAGCATGAGCTTGCTCGAAATGGCCGAGGCGGTTGCTCCTGGATGTGACATTGACTACATCGGAATCCGCGCCGGCGAAAAGCTGCACGAGGTACTGGTTTCAGAAGACGAAGCACGCCACGCACTAGAGACTGAAGACATGTTTGTAATCCAGCCGGCGCACTCCTGGTGGCGAAGGGAGAACTGGCACGATGCCCGTCCGCTGCCCGATGGATTCCGCTACACCAGTGACTCCAACCCGCACTGGCTCAGCCGGGAGGAACTCCAGGAGTTGATCGATGCCCGTTCGCCGGAACCGGAAAAAGCTCTGATGCTGCAGCCACAGAGCGCAACCGCATGAGCGCGAACACAACCGTCGGGGAAATGTTAGCCGTGAACGGTGGACAACCCGTGCGCGAGACGCTGCTACCTTACGGCCGCCAGGCGATCGATGAAGACGACATTCAGGCGGTTGTGAAAACGCTGCGCTCGGATTGGCTGACCACCGGACCCAAGGTGGAGGAGTTCGAAGAAGCATTCGCGACGTGGGTAGGCGCAAAACATGCGATCAGCTTCAGCTCCGGAACTGCGGCCCTGCACGGCGCTGCCTTCGCCGCAGGACTGGGACCCGGGGATGAAGCGATCACTTCGCCGCTAACTTTCGCGGCCACGGCAAATTGTGTGCTCTATCAGGGTGCCACGCCCGTATTCGCCGATGTCTCTCCGGATACTTTGACCCTCGATCCCGAGCAGGTGGCTTTTGGAATCAACTCGCGCACGCGCGCAATTCTCCCGGTAGATTATGCCGGCCACCCTTGTGATTTAGATCCTCTGTTGCAATTAGCCGAACGCCACGGCGTAGTCGTAATCGAAGACGCCTGTCACGCGTTGGGCGCGGAGTACGGAGGCAGACGAATTGGAAGCCTTTCGCATATGACAGTGTTCAGCTTTCACCCGGTAAAGCACATCACTACGGGTGAAGGCGGCATGGTCACAACCGACAATGCCGAGTTTGCGAAAACTCTACGCTGCTTCCGCAATCATGGAATCAGCAGCGACGCGCGCCATCGCCAAAGCGCCAGTCAGTGGCATTACGAGATGGTTCTGCTGGGCTTCAATTACCGCCTCCCGGATATTGCTTGTGCCCTCGGCCTTCAGCAATTAAAAAAGCTCGAAGCCAATCTAGCGCGAAGAAGAGAGATCGCGGCGCGATACACGGCGGCCTTCGGCGAAATTCCCGCAATTCTGTGCCCTGCGGTGCGGGCGGAAGTTAATCCCGCCTGGCACCTGTATCCCATCCGTCTTGATTTGAGCAAACTGAGCGCCAACCGAGGTGAAATTTTCCGGGCGCTCCGGGGGGAAAACATCGGCGTGAACGTTCATTACATTCCGGTTCATCTTCATCCGTATTAT
>DAIMDJ010000076.1:7712-9247 GCA_036725905.1 Terriglobales bacterium | reverse complement strand
AGAGCCCGAGACGAGAGTCGGCGTGAGCGCCGCTCAAACGATAAGAACGATAGCCGATCACACCCGCGCAAAGCAGCGGAGCCGCATTTTCGTCAGAAAAATTCTTGGGAATAGGATGCGCAAAATCTTCGCGAACCACGGCATGCTCACCATAGCCTCCATCGACGTGGTATCCGGTGAATTGCGCGTTATCGCAGAGATTCTCAAACCCGTGGCGGCAGTAGCCACAAATGCCATCAGCCGAGTACAGCCAGGGAATGCCCACGCGATCTCCCTCCTTTATGACTCGGACGTCTCGGCCGACGGCATCCACAATTCCGACGATCTGGTGACCCGGAATGACGGGGAGTTTCGGCAAAGGGAGGTCTCCCTCCACAATGTGCAAATCCGTGTGGCAGACTCCGCAGCAGCGTACTTGCGCGCGAACCTCTCCAGGACGAGGGATCGGAAGTGTGACCTCCTGCAAGGTCAGCGGAGAGGTCGTCACCCCCGCCGATCGTTGAAGAACCATTGCGCGCATATTGCAATTTTATCCATGAAACGGAACAGGCAGTCATGCGCCTGAGGAGAACAAAGGTCTGATCCCCTCAGTTCTTGAGCTTCTGCCTGGCATGAAGGGGAAGGGGCTGATTGGGTTTATCCACTTAGGCCTTACTTGAAAAATTCTCCCATATCTGTCGCGCCAGCGGCGGCGCCTGGCAGGCTGGCTATGCCCAAAGCTTCTAGTGTTGCTCGGAGGGTACTTTGGTGCTGATAAAACGTGGTTGACTGAAATCCTGCTTTAGCTTTTGGGCTGAGCAAGACCATCGCCACGTGGCCACCGCCGTGATTCATGTCAGAAATGTCGGATTCATCAAAAACGATAATTAACAATCCATCCGTCTGGAATGCAGAACTCTGCAATACCTTGCCGATGTTGGTTTGCAGCCACTGGTCGGCAGCGCTCAATTTCTGAGAATCGGAACAGGTGGAAGCGCCGCCCGGGCAATCATGAGCGTCGTCCTGCGTGTTGGGGGCGATAAAGGAATAATTCGGAACCTGATTATTTGCGAAATCAGCGAGGAGTTGGCCAAACGGAACCAGATTGCTGGCTTGCGCCGAATTGTTCAGGACATCAGAGAAATACGCGAACGGATTGTGGTGCTTCAGATAGGGAGGCGCATCAGGACCCGTGTATCCCGCTGCGGGCAAGCTCTCCGCGTAGCTCTTCCACGTCTTTCCGGCAGCTATGAGCTCACGTACCACGTTGTCATCACTCACCGTTCCGGAGAAATTGTCGTCTGTAGTGATGGGCTGCCCGGTTGTCAGCATGAAATAATTTGGAATGGAAGGATGTGCGTTGGCAAAATACTGGGTCGCCAGACCGCCCTGCGAAACCAAACTGTTTAGATACGGCATGGCAGCATTACCGATTACTTCGGAGTAGCTGTGATTCTCTTCCACGACAAGGAAAACATGTCCGAACTGAGGAACCAGCTTGCTGCCGGGTGAGTTGCCAATGCCCAGACTCCCGCAGCCGCTGCATGCAGCGACCA
>DAIMDJ010000076.1:0-7612 GCA_036725905.1 Terriglobales bacterium | reverse complement strand
CTGCCGGGTGAGTTGCCAATGCCCAGACTCCCGCAGCCGCTGCATGCAGCGACCATGCCTGCCGTCAAAAGTAAGCACCAGAAGCGCATTGGATGCGATGCGACCGATTTTCGGTCGACGATTTTAGACTCTCCAGTCAAGCCCGGAGTTGTACTTCCAAAATGCGAAAAACCTGAGTTCAATTTGCGTTCTGCGCGCAGTCTGCGGGTGTAAAATCCCGTTTGTAGGGACCACCAAGCTTCACGGGAGCCCTCTCCCGCATCCGAGGCCTGCATGAACGTCCACATTAGTTACAGGGTCCATCGAACCCCAGACGTTGAAAAAGAAATCAATCACCTGATAGAGAAGCTGCGAAAGAGGCTACAGGTTTTTCGTCCTGAGCTGGTGCACTTGAAGGGAAACATCGAGCAAAATTCACCGCGCGAAGGAATCATAGTTTCTTTTAACCTGCGGCTTCCTTCGGGGCAGATGGCGGTACAAGAATCGGCCTCTACCGCGCCCGCCGCAATTAAAGCCGCGGTGGATGATCTATTGCAGCAGATTACTAAACATAAAGACCTGCTGCGGAGCTCGCACAAGTGGCGCCGCCGTCGCGCGGAAAAGGCACGCCCGGAGCCCCAGGTCCCATTCGAGCAGACCATCGCAGCCATGCAGCCGCAGTTCGTGTCTTCGGACGACATACGGTCGTACGTGAACGCGAATTTATCCCGGCTTGACCGGTTTGTGGAACGCGAGCTCGTGTTTCGAGAGAACGCCGGCCAGATTTCTGAGAATTCCATCACCAAAGAAGAAATCATCGATGAGGTCATCGCTCGTGCTCTGGGCGACGGCGCAGAAAAACCGGAACGGCTAGCGCTTGAACCATGGCTCTATCGTCTGGCGATTCGTTCCATAAATGATCTTGCCGCGCGCGGCCAGGATGACGGTTCTTCTGTGCGCCTGGAAGAGTCTGCCCGCAGACCCAACGTTCGCGCCAGCGATGAGCCGGAGTTGCAATATCACCAGCCCGATGAAGCCTTGACCGAAGAAAATGTGATCGCAGACACGCGCGTCGCAACCCCGGAAGAGATTGCCTATTCAGATGAGATGATTACGCTTGTGCAATTTGCATTAGAAGGAGCCAAGCCGCGCGATCGCGAAGCATTTATTCTGCAAGCAATCGAAGGATTCTCGATCGATGAAATCGCGGCGATAACCGATCGCAAGCCAGAAGAAATTCGTACCTCAATCGCCGCGGCTCGCGCGCAGCTGCGCCGCTCGCCTCCTATCGCTAATCGCTTCAAAGACAAACTGCTTCAGAACACTGGAACTGTCTGAGTACGGCGCAACTCAGGAGATATGCTGATGATTACCTGCGAAGATATCCGTGAGCTGGCACAATTTCAGTACAACGATGACGATAACTGCGTCCTAAGTTTTTACTTTCAGCCGCGGAGGCCTCAGAACAAATCTCACCGTGAAGAGGCCATTCTTGCGAAGGATCTGGTCCGGGAAGCGCTGCACGGGACCGAGAAGAACGGCAAGAACAAGTGCGCCAGGGCTGACCTGCAACGAATCCTCGACCTGGCCGGTCACCTGCATGGCAACCAAGCCCGGGCCAAGGCGGTGTTTGCTTGCGGAACACGCGATTTCTGGCGCGAATATGATTTGCCGCCGCAGTTGCCGGGCACACAGTTATTCGTAAATCGGAGATTCCACTTGAAGCCCATCGCAATGCTGCTGGGCGCGCATCCTCAGCTATGGATTGCTTTGGTCGATCGCCATCGAGCTCGCTTTTTCGATCTACGGCTCGATGAGTTGCACGAACACAATTCTATGTTTCACCCACTACCGCGCCGCGGACGCAGCGATGGTTTCGCCGGGTACGATGCCGGACATGCCGAGCGCAGCAAGAATGACGAGGTGCTACACCACTTCAAGGATGTCGCTGAGCATCTGAAGCAGGCTCACGACCAGGGCCGGTACGAAAAGCTGGTTATTGGATGCCAGGACACGAACTGGCACGACTTTGAGCTGCACTTGCATCCGTATGTGAAAAACCGGCTGCTGGGCCGCTTTTCCGCTGACATCGCCGCTATCAGCGATGACGAAGTGCGGGAACACGCCAATCGCATTCTTCATAAAGCTCTTGATCAGCGGCGCCAGTTATTGGTGCAAGAGGTGCTCGGTCAGGCTAAAAGCAACGGCCGGGGAGTGACCGGTTTACGGCGCGTTTTGCGCTCACTTGAGGTGGGCGAAGCCCAGACTTTAATCATGGCGGAAAACTATTCTGCTCGTGCAGTGGAGTGCACCGGATGCTCCCATCTTGACTCGCACATGGTGCGTTACTGCCCGCTTTGCGGACGCAGTACGCGGGAACTGGAGGATGTCTCTGATGGCATTATTCCCGCGGCTATTCGTCGCGATGTCGAACTCTTGTATGTACGAGATGAGCCAGAATTCGACCGTGTCGGCAACATCGCCGCCTTATTGCGTTTCCGCGCTGATCAGAGCCGGGGCGGAGCAGTTGTGGCCTGAACTGCAATTAGCATCTTCTTTCTCTTTCGTGATCCTTCGTGCCCTTCGTGGTTATTGCCTTCCGCATGATCAGCCGCCTTTGTAATTTTGCGTGCTATTCTATTCGCCGTTTCAATCCTTTTTGGAGATCCTGCATGAGCGTCTCGCGTCGCGATTTTCTAACCGGTGCTGTGGTCGGTTCACTCTCGCTTGGATCGCAAGGGCAAGATAGAAAAGAGCGGGAGCCCAAGTCGCCGCCAGCCGCACAGGCAGGCGGCAAACGCCCGATCATCGTTTGTGCCGGGAATGGTTACGACTATCTCGGGGACGCGTACAAGTTCCTCAGCAGCGGCGGAGACACACTCGACGCGGCGCTCCGAGTGGTGAAGGGTCCCGAAGACGATCCCAAAGATGACAGCGTGGGCCTTGGCGGTCTGCCTAATGAAGAAGGCGTGGTCGAACTCGATGCCTGCTGCATGCATGGGCCTACGCGCCGCGCAGGGTCCGTGGGCGGAGTACGAAATATCAAGAATGTTTCGCTTGTTGCCAAGGCGGTGATGGAACACACAGGTCATGTCATGCTGGTTGGCGAAGGCGCGGAACGCTTTGCGGTCGCAATGGGCTTCTCGCGCGAAAATCTTCTCACTGAGCGCTCACGAAAAGTTTGGATGCTATGGAAGGAATATCACTCAACCGATGACTGGTGGGGTCCGGGGCTCGCGGATCCTCACTTTCAGCCGCCCACGTCATCGCCCCACTCTGAACTATGGCCGGAGCGCCTGCGCAAACTGGAGGAGATGGCCTCGGGAATCGGCATTGAACCAGAATTTTGTCATACAGCAATTCGGAGGGTTCTATTCCCTCCCACCGGCACGATTCATTGCTCAGCTCTCAATGAAAGAGGAGAGATTTCCGGATGCACTACAACCAGCGGACTCGCCTTTAAGCTCCCCGGACGCGTCGGCGATTCACCCATCATCGGCGCCGGATGCTACACCGACCAGGATGTCGGCTCGGCGGGCGCGACCGGCAGCGGAGAAGAGAACATCAAGGTTGCCGGAGCGCATACGATTGTCGAGAACATGCGCCACGGGATGTCGCCACTCGACGCCGGCATTGACGCGCTGAAACGCATCGTGCGGAATTACAACGGTGACATGAATAAGCTGCGCTTCGTAGATATGACGTACTACGTTCTGCGCAAAGACGGCGCCTATGCTGGGGTCTCCCTGTGGGAAGGCTACACGCCGGACAAACCCCACAAAATCGCCGTTCACGACGGAAACCTGCGTGCGGAAAAGACAGTTGCGCTTCTCAAGGGGTCGTCACAAGAGTTCCCACCATTTCCGTCAATTCCCGATGATTTGAAGAAGGACTCGGAGTACTTGAAATGAACAGCGCTAGTGAAAAACCTCAACGCCCGCTCGGATTGCCGCCGCGCGAAGGGACTGATCCAGAGTAGCCAAAGCGAGCTGCTCCCTTTGTGCTGTTTCCAGATAGACTGCATCGTAAGCAGAGAGGCGAAATGCGCGTGCCAAGCTGAGTAGCCGGGACGGAGAAATTGTCTCGTTCGAGATGTCGACGCCTTGAGCCAGCAACCGATTTAGTTCGTCTAGGCCCGCGTCCGCTTGCGCCTCAGTTATCAACGCACGCCGTTCCGCAACAACAAACCCGTTCGTGATCTCAAGCAGCCATAGCGCTGGCACCACAGCCCGCGAACCGCGGAGTAGCGCCTGCTTCGCCTTGCTCGCGCTTGCTGCCACGGGATTATCTAGAAACCACGCCAGCGCGATCGAAGCATCGAGAACAAATCGGCTCAAACTCGACCTTCTTCAATGAGCTCTTTTATTCTGAATCTTTTTGGACGTCTGACTCTGGTCCTGATCTGCTCAATTCGATCAAATACTTCCCTTAGATCAGATCGTGAGCGGGGCGAGCTGATGACTGCTGCCAGCTTTCCCCGGCGTGTAATTCCAATGCTCTCCCCTTCACTCGCACGCTGCACTAATTCTGAAAGCTTCTGTTTGGCTTCGAACAACCCCATGGTGCGCATCCCCCCCCCTATTCATCTAGATTGATAGTCTAGATTAAAGAGAAGACTCTGGTCAACCGCAAGTCGGGCGAGTACGTCCTGGCATGCCTTCGACGGTGAACAAACCCCTTATGCGAACTTCACCTTCACATCTGGCCCTTTCTCCAGGTGGATGCTGTCGATGAAGCGCACCTTCCCAGTACGCAGGGTCATGATAACCGATGACGTCCGCGTGCCTTCGCCGAAGAAGCGGACGCCCCGCATCAACGAGCCGTCGGTCACGCCTGTGGCAGCGAAAATCATTTGCTTGCCGGGAGCAAGGTCTTCGGCAGTGTAGATCTTATTTTTATCTTTAATTCCCATGCGCGCGATGCGCTCTTCGAGCTCAGGCTTGTTGATCACCAAGCGGCCGAGCATGTAGCCATTTAGGCAGCGAATAGCGGCTGCCGTAATCACGCCTTCGGGTGCTCCGCCCGAACCCATGACGGCGTGGACGCCAGTCCCAAGCACCGCCGCTGCGATCCCAGCAGAGAGGTCGCCGTCGCTGATGAGCCGGATGCGCGCGCCAGCAGCGCGAATTTCTGCCATCAACTTTTCGTGGCGCGGACGGTCGAGGACGATCACGACCAAGTCCTCCACATCTCGATCCAGCCGCCTTGCTATGTTTTTCAAATTGTCGGCAACCGGCGCATCCATCTCGACCGCGTTCTTACAGGATGGTCCGACCACAATCTTTTCCATGTAGCAGTCGGGAGCGTTCAGCAAACCTCCGCGCTCGGATGCCGCCAATACCGTGATCGCGCCGGGGCCGCCGGTCGCACAGAGATTAGTGCCTTCGAGCGGGTCAACCGCAATATCAACCTCCGGCACGTCCGTTCCATCAGGAAACTCTGCGCCGACTTTTTCGCCGATATACAGCATGGGCGCTTCATCACGCTCGCCTTCGCCGATCACAATCGTTCCGCGCATCGGGATTGCGTCCATGGTTTTACGCATGGCTTCGGTCGCCACTTGATCGGAAAAGTGGCGCTCGCCTTTCCCCATGGTGCGCGCCGATGCAATGGCTGCGGTCTCAACCACCCGCAAAAATCGCGATGCCAGATCGCTCTCAATATTTTCGCCAAACGTGCGAGCCTTCGGTTCAGGCTTGGTATTCGTCGTAGCCATGAGTACCTCCATCTATGGGCGCGGCCAATGACTATAAACCAACCAGCAGCCATGCGAAAGTTGCTGCCTCTCCTCCTTCTTCTGGTTGCTCCCGCCGGCGTTTTTGGCTTGTTGCCTGAATGTCTCTTGAGAGTGCACGATTTCCTTACAACTTCCCTAAGGATGAAGATCACTCACAGAAGTGCTCTGGAACAAGCCGTAGCGCGAGGATTGCGACCGCAACTATAGTTAAACAAATTCAATTTCCAAGTACACATTCTCCTTGCTCCATAAAAATGGCACTCTCGCCAACCAATATTTACGACGGATAGTGCTTCGGGCGCGAGGCCAATCGTTTTCGGGGAGGATTCGCGCTGTAGCAGCGAACTCCGGACCTTTTATCTTGCCGCGCATGGTGCAGGGCGCGATTCGGACCTGCGGATTATTCCTGAGGCGTTTGTATTTTCCGGAGTCGCTTCGGGTCATCACGTACAGCTTGCCATTCTCTTCTCCAAACCAGACCGGCGTGCGCACAACAGAGCCGTCCTTCTTAAAGGTGCCCAGAGAAATGTACTTCTGACCATGAATCCCGGGTGGGACCGCCATGAAAAACATTGTACGCAAACGAACACAGCTTCCTGAAAATTCCTAGCTGCCGGAAAAGCGCGTTTCAAAGCAGAATTCGCAAAGTAATCTCAGCGAATTCGGCGATGTCTCAGCGACCTCTGCGGTTAAGTTTTTAGCAAGTACTTCCACAGCATTGCCCACAGCCCCGTCAGTGTGTTACAAGCCAAACATGCGCAAATGGATGCGCGAACGACTGAAGCGGCGCAAAAAGGACCCTGCCAAGATCGAAGAGAGAGCGGCTCCTTTGCAGCCGGCTTACTTTGAAGCAGAGGCTGCCACGGCCGCTGCTTCGCCAGATCAGCCCGAAGCCGCGCCACATCAGACCGAACGAGAGCAGATCCAGACAGAGGAACCGCGGACGCAGGAGCCATCAACGCCGAGTAAAGGCGCAGATCCCCGCAGGCGTCGCAGACGCCGCGGAAGAGGCGGGCGAGGTCGCGACGGACGCTCGTCGCAAACCACCTCGGCCTCGCCGCCCGCTCAGATTTTGCACAGCGAGGCGATGCCCTCTGCAACGGAAGCCGAACCCCTGCCCACAAAAGTTCCAACGCGGGTGGTGACCCATCCCCCAAAACTACAAGCTCCCAAAGGGGTAGTTGTTCTTGCGATTGGCCTGCCCGGATCGGGCAAGAGCTCGTGGTTCAAGCGGCACAGCATCGCTCCGCTTTCCAGCGACATGTTGCGTTCTTTGCTATTTGACGATCCCACTGAGCAGCGCTACCAGGATCTAATCTTTTCCAACCTGCGATCGATGCTAAAGGCACGGCTGATCGCGCGGCGTCCGCTGAGTTATGTTGACGCAACGAATCTCACTCCGCACGAACGCCATAGCTGGATCAAATTGGCAAAAGACTACGGATATGACGTCCACGCCGTGTTTTTCGATGTCCCACTGGAAGTCTGCCTGGAGCGCAACCGGCGCCGTCAACGAGTAGTTACAGAAGATGTAATGCGCCGCATGGCCGCCAAACTGCGCCAGCCCGCTTTTGATGAAGGCTTCACGAAGATTACGGTCGTGCGAGTGAAGCAGAACGCATAGACGCACTGATTATTGCTTGATGTAGGGCAGCAGTTCCTTAAACTCGGGCGTTCCTGAAGAGCGCATCAATTCGTAAACCATCATTTCGGTCGAAGAGATGACGGCGCCAGCATCACGCATCCGTTCGAGGCCGATCTTCCAGTTCCACTCCGTTCGCGAACCTACCGCGTCTGATGCCACATGCACCAGATAACCATCGCGCAAGGCGCCCAGAGCGGTTTGCATCACGCAAATGTGGCTTTCCATCCCACAAAGCAGAACTGTGTTGCGAT
>DAIMDJ010000075.1:0-9283 GCA_036725905.1 Terriglobales bacterium | reverse complement strand
TGCCCAGCAGTTTCTTCAGCACTCGCACGCCCTTGTCCACATGCTTCTCCTGCAGCAGAAATGGCGGAAGAAATCGCAAAACAGTATCCTGCGTGCTGTTGAAGAGAACACCCGCGCCGAACGCCTGCTCCACGATGGGGCGCGCCGGAATGTCAAGTTGAAGCCCCAGAATGAAGCCGCGCCCCCGGACTTCCCGCACCGCCGTGGAACGCTCGCCAAGTGACGTCAACTGTTCCCGCAAATATTGCCCGACGCGGGCTACATTCTCCAGCAGCTTCTCTTCTTCCAGGACTTCCAGATATTCGAGAGCCACGCGGCAGGCCAAGGGACCGCCACCAAAAGTTGTGCCATGCTGTCCGACGGAAATCGCCGACGCGAATTCTTCTTTTGCCAGGAATGCCCCCAGCGGTAGGCCCGCAGCAATCGGCTTGGCAATCGCCACGATGTCGGGTGTCACGCCAAATGACTGAAAAGCGAAGATGGTTCCGGTGCGGCCCAAACCACATTGGATTTCGTCGAAGATGAGCGCGGCGCGATGGCGGTCCGCTAAAGCCCGGCATTCGTTGAGAAAGTCGACCGAGCATTCGTGAATTCCGCCTTCTCCAAAGATAGGTTCGAGAACGATAGCACAAGTGTTGTCATTCACGACCGCGCGAAGCGCTTCGAGATCGTCGCGGGGAACAAACTTCACATCTTCCAAAAGCGGCTCGAATCCCTTGCGATATTTATCCTGCCCGGTCAATGACATGGCGCCGAAGGTTCGTCCATGATACGAGCCTTCCAGGCCAACTAGTTGACTCTTGGCCTGGCCACCGATGCGATGACCCGCCAGCCGCGCCAGCTTAATCGAGCCTTCTATAGCTTCAGTACCACTGTTGGAGAAGAACGCACGCTGCAGGCCGGATAATCGACAAAGCTTTTCGGCCAGCAGCCCTTGAAACTCGTTGTAATAGAGATTCGAAAGGTGAATTACTCGTGCGGCCTGTTCGCGGATTACCTTCACGATTCGCGGATGCGCATGGCCCAGCGCATTCACGCCCAGACCGGCTACGAAATCGAGATAGCGTTTGCCGTCCAGATCGTAGAGAAAAACGCCTTTGCCGCGCTGGAGGACCAGCGGGTAGCGGTGGTAGGTCTGAAGCAGAAACTGACGTTCGCGCTCGATGATTTCGTTCGTGTCTGGCATAGAGAAAGACGATTGTACCGAAGAGGGGCGTACCTAACCGAACGCGGGCTTGCGAAGTGCCCTCGAAATCAGGAACTGGATGGGACGTGAACTGTAAGTTTCTGTTATGGGTAGGCTTACCAAATGCAAGAGAATCCTTCCAAAAATCATAGCGTTGGCCAATACGAGCTTCTATAATCGTGGAAGTCAAGTGTCCCACGGCACTTAGAAGTACCCTCATGTCCCAGCGCGTGGCAGCGAAAATGCTCAACTCACCTCGCGGCAGTGTTTTGTCGAGATCTGCTTCGCCGTTGCGGCCCATGAACCGGGATTTTCAACTCCGCTTTACCGCTGGCCTGTTGATTCTGCTTACTACGGCTACCGTGGTGCTCGCCTGGATTAACTTCCAGAAGGAGCCTGAGTTTCAGATCCCTTATGACGGCGTCTCGTGGATGGAGCACAACGGGAGCTTGTTCGCAGATCGCGTTGAGGCGTCTGGTCCCGGTGCCAGAGCTGGAATCAAACAGGGCGACCAACTGGTTGCGGTGAACGAGCACGAAGTCAAAGCTGCTCCCGGCTTGATTCGTCAGCTTTATCGTGTTGGTCCGTGGTCGAAGGCAACGTACTCGCTGCTGCGGCAGTCGGTTCCCCTCGATACAACGGTAATTCTGATTCCGGCGGATCGCTCTCTGAATAGCTGGCTGCGGCTAATCGCCCTCATCTACCTCGGCATTGGAATCTATGTTCTCCTGCGGCGCTGGACCGCGCCGGGCTCGACTCACTTTTACATTTTCTGCCTGGTGTCGTTTGTCTTCTATGCGTTCAAGTACACCGGAAAGCTGAACGATTTCGATTGGACAATCTACTGGGTCAACGTCACTGCTTGGCTTTTGCAACCAGCACTCTTCCTGCATTTTGTTCTGACCTTTCCTGAAAAGCGGCAGTTCGTCAGCAAGCATCAGTGCTTGATTCCGCTGGTCTATTTCCCGGGGCTGGTGCTCTTGATCCGGCAAATTCTGGCGATCAGGCTCGTGCAGGCAAGCGAGAGCCTACGCTGGAGCCTCGACAGGACGCAGATGGCGTACCTGGCCACGTATTTCATCGCGGCTGCCGTCGTCCTGCTATATAGCTATCGCCGCGCAAGCACGCCGATTTTGCGCCAGCAGCTTAAGTGGGTGACGCGCGGAACCATTCTGGCGGTGGTGCCGTTCACGCTGTTTTACGTCATTCCCTATCTGACGGGCGCGATGCCGACCACGGCGATGAAAGTGTCGGTGCTATCGCTTGGTTTACTGCCGCTGACCTTCGGCTACGCGATATTCCGCTACCGCTTGATGGACGTGGACCTGATCTTCAAGCGCGGCATGGTGTACACCTTGGCGGCAGCGGCAATCGTGGGAGCCTATTTTGCGGTGGTTGCGGCCGTCGCGGAATTGGTGCACGCTCGCGTGCCCAGTTCCGGCCCAGCAGGCATGATCCTGGCAATCGCGGTGACCGCTCTGCTATTTGACCCGGTCCGCAAGTGGATTCAGGAACGAATCGATCAGTTCTTTTATCGCACCCGTTACGACTATAGAAAAACACTCATTGAGTTCGGTCGCGAACTGAGTTCTGAGACGGACTTGGACAAGATGCTTAGTTCCGTCGTGGATCGCCTCTGCCGAACTCTGCTGGTACAACATGTGGCAGTCTTTCTTTCTGCCGATGCGCCGCAACACTTTGTGCTGGCGAAATCATTGGGCTTAACGCGGACCTCCGGGCTGAACTTGGAATTCCTGAGCGCGCCGCGGCCAGAAATGGAAGCCGGGCACTTGTTCTTCGAGAACACACATCTCGTTCCGCGCGAAACGCCATCAGCCCAGGAGACCATCGCCAAGCTGGACCTGAACTATTACATTCCCTGCCGCGCGCGGCAGAAGACCATCGCATTCCTCGGTTTGGGCAAAACCGCAGAAGGGGATTTTCTCTCCAGCGAAGATGTCGAGTTGCTGGAAACTCTGGCAGGCTACCTCGGTATCGCCATCCAGAATGCCCGATTGTATGCTTCGCTTGAGCAGAAGGCCGTTGAGTACGAACGCCTGAAGGATTTCAACGAGAACATCGTCGAGTCGATAAATGTTGGCGTGCTGGCGGTCGATTTAGCTGACCGCATCGAATCCTGGAATTCGCAGATGGAAGTGATGTACGCGCTTCCCCGCTGGCAGTCGCTGACACGCCCGCTGAGCGAAGTGTTCCCTGCTTCGTTTGTCGAAGAGTTCTACCGCGTGCGGCAGAATCCTGGTATTCACAATTTATATAAGTTCCGGCTCGACACTCCGACGGGCGAGATTCGCACGGTGAACGTCGCCATAGCGCCACTGGTCACGAAGAAATTCAACGTGATCGGCAGGTTGATCATCATGGACGACATTACCGAGCGCGTGGAACTGGAATCGCAGCTCTCGCAAGCTGACAAGTTATCTTCGATTGGCCTGCTGGCCGCAGGCGTCGCGCATGAGGTGAATACGCCCCTTGCCGTCATTTCGTCCTATGCGCAAATGCTGTCGAAACAATTGCAGGGAGATCCCCAGAGAGGAGCATTGCTCGAAAAAATTACGCGGCAAACGTTCCGCGCTTCTGAGATCGTCAACAATCTGCTGAACTTCTCGCGCACGAGTGGCGCGGAGTTTACCGATGTTGATGTGAACAAGATCATCCACGATACATTGGCTCTGCTCGAGCACCAGTTCAAAACGGCCAAGATTCGCGTTGAGGATGAGCTTTCCCATAACCTACCGCTCATCAACGGCAACCCCGGAAGATTGCAGCAGGTGTTTCTCAATTTGTTCCTGAATGCTCGCGATGCCATGCCGACAGGCGGAACTCTGCGTGTCGCGACATCCAACGGCGATGGGGTAAGCGTCATGGTTTCCGATACCGGCAGCGGTATAGCGCAGGACCACATTCATCGCATTTACGACCCGTTCTTCACCACTAAATCCGCGCCTCGCGAAGGCCAAGGCAAAGGTACGGGACTTGGACTTTCGGTGACGTATGGCATTATTCAGGAGCATGCGGGAAAAATTCGGGTCGAAAGTCATCCCGGCGAAGGCACGACTTTCTATCTCGAATTCCCGCTGATGAGGAAGGCAGTCAATGTCTGAAGCAGTGGTCATCATGCGACACCCCGGCGAAGCCCATGCTTCACGCTCGGGGACAGTGTTGATCATCGACGACGAAGCTGCCATCCGCGAATCGCTGGAAACTCTGCTGGAGCTTGAGGGCTACGCAGTGGAATCCGCAAGCAGCGGTGAAGAGGGCCTTGCTCGCCTTGGTGATGGGAGCTTCGATCTTGTTCTGCTCGACCTGGCGCTGCCCGACCGCAATGGCATTGACCTTCTCGCCGAGATTCATGCTCACGATCCGCATCTCTCCGTGATTATGATCACGGCTTACGGCACGGTTGAGAACGCAGTGAGGGCGATGCAAGCCGGCGCCAGCAACTTCGTCCAGAAACCTTGGGATAACGAGAAGTTGCTCGCCGACGTTCGAACCGCAGTCGCCCGGCATCGAGCCGAAGAAGAGAATGTCCAACTCAAGCGAGCACTGAAGCAGCGTTACAACTTCGAAAATATTGTGGGCAAGAGCGAGCCCATGCTGAAGATTTTCGATCTGGTAGCGCAAGTCGCTGCCAGTCGATCCACGGTGCTGCTGCAAGGTGAGAGCGGGACCGGCAAAGAGCTCATCGCCAAAGCTATTCACCTGCATTCACCCCGCCGCGACCGCCCCTTCGTTCCAGTTAATACAGGCTCCATGCCGCCCGACTTGCTTGAATCCACGCTCTTCGGGCACGTAAAAGGCGCATTCACCAGCGCTATTGCGTCCAAGAAAGGCTTGTTTGAAATCGCTGATCGCGGGACGCTTTTCTTGGACGAGATTGGCACCATGAGCCTGGACACGCAAAGCAAGATTCTCCGCGTGCTCCAGGACCGAAAATTCATGCACTTGGGCGGCGTGCACGAAATTCAAGTGGATGTGCGTATCATCGCTGCCACCAACGCTGATCTCAAGCAGCATGTGCGTGAAGGCAAGTTCCGCGAAGACCTATTCTATCGGCTGAATGTGATTACTATTGATCTTCCACCGCTGCGCCAGCGCAAGGAAGACATTCCGCTGCTGGTCGAGTTCTTCCTGAACAAGTACTCGGAAGAAAATGAACGCCCGGTACGGCACATTACTACAGAGGCGCTGCGTCCGCTGCTAGCGTACTCGTGGCCCGGAAACGTACGCGAACTGGAGAACGTGATTGAACGTGCCGTGGTGCTTTCTTCGGGGCTTGAGATCGGGCCGGAACTGCTTCCCGATCAGATCGCCGGTCGTGGCACGACCTTCCCTCTGCTGGAACACCGCGGAGACGCCTCTCTGTTCGACATCATGGAAGACTGCGAGCGGCACATCATCGTAGACATGCTGGAGAAATGCAACTGGAACCAGACTGAGGCTTCCGAGCGCTTCCACGTTCCACTCTCGACTCTGAATCAAAAAATCAAACGACTGAGCATTGAGATTAAGCGCAAAGGGCGGGAATAGGAAAATAGCATCTAAGCCACCGGCATTCACCGTCCGATTCAAATATCTAAACGGCCTTGCCAAGTCAGGCTCGCAGCTGTCCGTGAGCACTGATCCCTGCAGACTTCTCTGCTATATTTCCTGAGAGCGCGTCGTTCATGGAACTGACTTCTCCCACCGACTTCGCGAAAGATATCGTTCAATCCGTGCAGGATTATTCCCTGCTCGCCGGCCGATCGCTCGCCAATCTCTTTCGCCATCCACGCTACTTTGCCGACATGATCCAGCAGGCCGATTTGATCGGCGTGGGGTCACTTCCCATCGTGGTGCTCACGGGCACGTTCACCGGCGCCGTGCTGGCGCTGAACAGCGCGCACACGCTCGAGAGATTCGGGTCGCTCAGTCTCATCGGGCAATTGGTGTCAGTCGGCATGGTGACCGAACTTGGCCCGGTTTTGACCGGGTTGATGGTTGCAGGAAGAAACTCTTCTGGGATGGCCAGTGAAATCGGATCAATGGTCGTGACCGAACAGATTGATGCCATGCGCGCCTTGGGTACCGATCCGACAAAGAAGTTGGTCACGCCGAGAGTGATCTCGACTGTGTTTATGCTCTTTTTTTTGACTATCATTTCCGATTTCGTGGGGCTGGTCGGAGGCGGCATAGTTGCCACCTTGATGTTCCGGATAGATGCGCATCAGTACTGGAGTTCCGCCTGGCAGGTTCTTGTCTTCCAGGATGTTTTCACCGGCCTGATGAAGCCTGTGCTCTTTGGCTTCATTATTGCCACCGTGGGGTGCTACTACGGAATTTCCGCCCGTGGAGGCACTCAAGGCGTAGGGCGAGCAACCACGCAAGCGGTGGTTGCGTCTTCGGTTCTCATTATCGCGGTGGATTTTTTCGCGACCCGGCTGATATTGTCCGTCTTCGGTTACCGCTGAATCATGGCCGCGCCTCCTACTGCTGTCGAGAGTTCGCTTCGCACAGCCGAACAAAGACAATCAGCGGTGATTGTCTTTGAAGACGTCTCCATCGCATTCGAAAGTAACTCCGTCCTGAACGGAATCTCTTTCCAGCTCAACCGCGGTGAAACCAAGGCAATCTTTGGCATCGCAGGCGCGGGTAAAAGCACCATCCTTAAATTGGCCATGGGTCTGGTGAAACCGGATAGCGGCCGAATTTACGTGCTCGGCGAGGATGTAACCACGATGAGCGAAGAAGCTCTCTTCGAACTGCGGCGAAACATCGGAATTGTCTTCCAGGAAAGCGCGCTGTTCGATTCGCTCACCGTCCGGGAAAACGTCGCTTTTCGGCTGATGGAGGAACACGACGTCTCTGATGAAGAAATCGAGCGGCGGGTACGCGAGGCCTTAAGTTTCGTTGAACTTGAGCATACGGTGGACATGTTCCCGTCGGAGCTTTCTGGTGGAATGCGGCGGCGGGTAGCGATTGCACGCGCCATTATCACGCACCCGGAAATTCTGCTTTATGATTCACCGACAGGCGGGCTCGATCCGGTCACTTCAACCACTATCATCCAGTTAATCGTGAAACAGCGTGATGTCTTCAAGACGAGCTCTTTGCTCGTGACGCATCGCCTGCAGGATGCCTTTATCATGGCCTCCCATTATTTCGACCGGAATACAAACGAGATGCGGCCGCTGCCCCGTGGGGCTCGTGGAGAAGTACCGATGACATTCCTCGTCTTGCGCGAAGGGAAGATTATCTTTGACGGTGACGCGCACGAGTTGGCGCACTCGAAAGACGAATACATCCGGGAGTACATCTCGTAGCGTTTAGACAAACCGGGCAAATTTGGTCTCCGCCAATTTGCCGATTCAAAGCGGATTACCAAATTACCCGATTACATAGCTTTCAAACTGTTATTAGCCAGGCCTACGCCGCCGCTTCCGCCGTTGCCTTGCGCCTTGCGGCAATACGTTCTTCAACCGTCTTTAATATGTCGCGGCCCTTCTGAGAATTGTTAATCAGTTTCTCGACATTTCCGAAGAGCTTAGGGGCTTGCATTTTCTCACGGAGCTCCTTTAGGAATGGGCGTACTTTGGCAAAGATGAAGAACATCTCGCCACTGAAGCTCCCTTCCAGAAACAGATCTTCATTCAACGCGCCGTGCAGCACCAGCGATGCTGCCATCTCCCAATAACCGCCAACCTGGCGCAACCAATTGTTTTCCTGGGTGCCCGAGGCGCTGGCGATTTTGGCTACTTCATCGGCGTTTTGCGGCCAAAACGCGCCCACCCACCAGTTGCGCGCCTTGCGCATTTCCGCTTCACGGCGCAGATCATACAATTTGAGAATCAGTTCGGCATCGGCAGGAGTTGGCTTCGTGGACATTTGATCCTCCAAGATTTTCTGATTTGAGGTTTATGGAAGCAGCCGCCGAAGGCAAAACCGGCATGCCGCAGAGTTGCAGATGAAAAAGGCGGACATCGGATTCAAAATCAGCGTTAAAACTGAAATAAATTAACTCACGGTTGCAGCTTCTACCGGGGCAGGCCTCTCATAATCACATTCTTTATTTGGACAGGCAACCAAGGGACCGGCCTTCAATGTCTTCTCCACCAGATAGGCATTGCCGCAGCTCGGGCATTTTTCCGCGACCGGCCGATTCGCGGATGTAAATTTGCACTTCGGATAATTCGAGCACCCGTAGAACGTATTGCCCTTGCGCGCCCGCTTCTCGACCAGCTCGCCATCTTCGCATTGCGGACACTTTACACCGATAAAATTCTGCTTCACGTACTTGCACTCAGGATATCCGCTGCACGAGGTGAACTCGCCGAAGCGCCCGTGCCGGATCATTAAATTCCGGCCACATTTGGGGCAAAGCTCGTCGAGCGGGATATCTGGGACTTTCTTTCCCTGATCGAGGCGGCGCGTCGTCTTGCAGTCCGGATATCCCGTGCAGGCCATGAACTGCCCGAAGCGCCCACGCTTCAGCACCATCACCCGACCGCAGTTCTCGCAGTACTCTTCCTGTGTAGTTTCCTGCAAGTCGGCAGAATCAAGATCGGGCAGGTTGATGGGATTTTCCTTCGTAAATTTGCAGGTATTCGGATCGTCCTTGTCGTACGTGCTGCATGCGTAGAACGATCCGTGTTTACCCCACTTGATTACCAGCGGCGCGCCGCACAGTTCACATTTTTCATCCGTCGGCTTCTCCATGCGCTTGATGTTTTCCATGTGCTTCTGCGCATAACGGAGATCCTTCTCGAATTTTTTGTAAAACTCGGCGAGCGCGTCGGTCCACTTTTCCTTGCCCTCTTCGATTTCGTCGAGCTCTTCTTCTAGGCGTGCGGTGTACTGGACATCGAAGATGTCCGGGAAGTTTTCCACCAGCAGATCGGTGACGACCAATCCGATTTCCGTCGGCACGAATTTGCCGCCCAGCTTCTGCACGTACTGCCGCTCTTGAATAGTGCTGAGGATGGCAGAATACGTTGATGGGCGGCCGATTCCACGCTCTTCCAGTTCTTTCACCAGAGACGCCTCGTTGTAACGCGGTGGAGGCTCGGTGAAGTGTTGCTCCGGCTTCAGAACTCGCAGTGT